>NZ_JAPWBR010000003.1:0-115005 GCF_041433555.1 Granulicatella sp. 20925_1_45
TTCTCCTGTGCTTCTTTTTTTATTGATTTTTGGTGTCGAGTAAGATGGTTACTGGCCCATCATTTACAAGACTGACTTGCATATCCGCCGCAAACTCTCCTGTTTCAACAATTAACCCATACTCCGTGCGCAGGATTTCATTGAATTCTTCGTAGAGCTTATTTGCAGCTTCAGGACTAGCAGCTCCAGTAAAAGAAGGTCTGTTTCCTTTTTTCGTATCAGCAAACAGCGTAAACTGCGAAACGGATAAAATCTTTCCGCCGACTTGATCAATCGACAGATTCATTTTTCCATTCTCATCGCTGAAGATACGCATTCCAGCAATCTTTCTTGCTAAGTAAGACGCATCATCTCTAGTATCATCAGGCCCTACTCCTACTAGTAACAGAAACCCTTGTTCGATTTCACCAACAACAGTCCCTTCAATCGATACGCTAGCGGACTTCACTCGCTGTAATACAATTCTCATGAACTCCTCCTATGAAATCACACGACGTACACTATATACATCAGGAATTTGTTTGATTTTATCTACAATAAAATCTAATTGTTGCGTATTCATAATTCCGATATTGACAGAAATCGTCGCCATCTTATTCGCATCAACTTTACCATTGACAGAATTTAACGATTTAGTCGTACTGTTGATGACATTCAAGACTTCATTCAACAATCCATTACGGTTGTATCCTTCAACAACCAACTCTGTATCGTATTGTTGACCAGTATTGGCTGTATCTTCCCAATCCACTTCGATTAGACGGTTTTGTTCACTCTCAGGAAGTTGAACGTTAGGACAGTCTTTTCTATGAACTGAAATCCCGCGACCTTTTGTAATATAACCAACGATATCGTCTCCAGGAACTGGATTACAACAACGGCTTAAGCGGATGAGAAGATTGTCCACACCTTCGATGATGACACCACCTTCGTGACGAATTTTCATCTTTTGGCTTTCCTTCTTCAGTCCTTGAGTCGTCGTTTTCTCAAAAGCAGTTTCGACCACTTTTTGATCTTCGATTTCCTTACGCGCTTTGTCCGTCATCTTATTAGCAACGGTTTGGTATGAGATTTCTCCAAAACCAATCGATGCTAGTAGATCTTCTTCTGTTCCAAAGTTGAAACGGGCTGCAATGTCTTTCATGCCCTGTTTCGTCATAAAGTCTTTGAAGTTAAATCCAAGTTCTGTAATTTGTTTTTCAAGTAACTCGCGACCTTTGATAATATTTTCATCACGGTCTTGTAACTTGAAGAAACGTTTGATTTTATTTTTTGCACGAGTCGTATAAACCAGATTAATCCAGTCACGTGAAGGTCCAAATGAATTCGCAGACGTTAATACTTCTACGATATCTCCAGTCTTCAACTGATAGTTCAATGGAACAATCTTATTATTGACTTTTGCACCTACAGTTTTGTTTCCAACTTCAGTATGGATATTATATGCAAAATCAAGTGGCCCTGAACCTAAAGGAAGTTCTGAGACATCTCCTTTTGGTGTAAATACATAGACCTTATCTCCAAAGATGTCTTCCTTCACGCTATTCATGAAGTCTTTGGCATCTTTCGTTTCATTTTGTAGTTCGATTAAGTCTTTGAACCAATCCAATTGTTTTTGTAATGGATCGTTCGTCACTTTTTCTTTATTTCCTTCTTTATATGCCCAGTGAGCCGCAACCCCGTATTCGGCAACTTGGTGCATTTCGAACGTACGGATTTGAATCTCCACAGGACGTCCACCAGGACCAATCACGGTTGTATGGATAGACTGATACATATTCGCCTTTGGAATCGCGATATAATCTTTAAAACGCCCTGGCATTGGTTTCCATTTTGTATGAATCGCCCCAAGAACGGCGTAGCAATCTTTAATACTATCGACTAATACACGAATCGCAAGTAAGTCATAAATCTCGCTAAACTGTTTCTTTTGGTCCTTCATCTTACGGTAGATGGAATAAATATGTTTTGGGCGTCCATAAATAACCGCTTCGATATCTAAGTCTTTTGTAGCTTCTTTAATATTTTCGATTGTTGTATTAATATACTCTTCTCGTTCATCACGTTTTGAATTCATTAAATGAACAATACGATAATATTGCTGTGGGTTTAAATAACGGAGAGACGTATCTTCTAACTCCCACTTAATTTTATTCATCCCAAGACGGTGTGCAAGAGGTGCATAAATCTCAAGTGTTTCTTCTGCAATCATGCGTTGTTTTTCAGGCTTGTGGAATTTCAACGTACGTAAATTATGCAAACGGTCCGCTAGTTTCACCATGATTACACGAAGGTCATTGGCCATCGCAAGAAGCATCTTACGGTGATTTTCCGCTTGTTGCTCTGCATGAGATTTATATTTAATTTTCCCTAGTTTTGTTACACCTTCAACGAGAAATGCAACATCTTTTCCAAATTCATATTCAATATCATCAATACTAAAACCAGTATCTTCGACGACATCATGAAGAAACCCAGTCGCAATCGTGTCTGGATCTAACTTTAATTCAGCAAGAATTCCAGCTACTTGAATGGGATGCACAATATAAGCTTCTCCAGATTTACGAATTTGATCTTTATGAGCATATGTCGCAAAATAGATGGCTTTTTCAATAAATTTAATATGTGTTTCGTTCATGTACTCCTTACACATTGCAAGGACATCATCTGCGGTATAAGTCTTATTTTTAGACATTTGTAAACTCCTTAAGCATTGCGCTCTAATGTATTCCTAATAGTACCGCGACAATAGACTATCGTCAACTATTGGTTCCTATAATAACTCACATTGATATGAAACTGCTGCTAGTGCATATAAAGGTGCTGTTTCAGCGCGTAAAATACGTGGGCCTAGTGAGCAAGGAAGATACCCACTTTGCTCTAATAACTCCACTTCTTGTTCTTCGATGCCACCTTCTGGACCAAAAACAAAAATAATGCGCTCATTTTCCTGTAAGGACTGCAAACTTTTAACGAGTTGAAGGCTTTCTCCAACCTTGGCAGATTCTTCATAAGCAATTAATTTTTGTTCGAAATCACTTGTGTAATTTGCTAACTCTTTTAGTGTCATCACACTTGTTACACATGGGACTTTCAGGCGATGCGATTGTTCACTCGCTTCTTCGGCAATCTTTTGAAGACGTTCAATCTTCTTGTCTGCCTTATCTCCAGTCCATTTAACCACATTCCGTGTCAATGAGAGCGGAATGATTTCACTTACACCAAGTTCAGTTGCCTTTTGAACAATAAAGTCGAGTTTATCTCCTTTAGAGAGTCCCACTGCAATCGTAACTGATACGGGAAGTTCTACTTTTTGCTCCAAAAGTTCAACCACTTTCACTTCAAATGGGTCTAATTCAGTGACTTCAACAATGGCTAATTGACTCGAATCATCCACTACTTCGAATTGTTCTCCCGCTCGAACGCGCATCACTTTCTTCAACTGATGGACTTGGTCTTTTGAGAACACTAATGAATGCGTCGTTTCACTTACGTTTCCTTTTACAAAATACCGTTGCATTACTCAACATCCTTTTTCATTACAAAGCAATTCCACTCTTTCATCGTCATGCGTTCTACTAGAGTGAAGCCTGCTTTTTCATATGCTTCTTGTACTTCTTTTGCTTTTGATTCGATAATTCCTGATAAGATTAATGTTCCATTATCATTCAAATTACGATAAGCATCTTCAGGCATCTGCACTAAAATCTCCGCTAAAATATTCGCTACAATTAAATCACTCTTTTGGTCTACACCAACAAGTAAGTTGTTTTCGTAGACATAGATTGCGCCAATCGTAGGGTTTAATGCGATATTTTCCTTAGCCACTCGTGTAGCCATTTCGTCAATATCAAAAGCCGTCACTTGACCAGCTCCTAAGAGTTTAGAGGCGATACTTAATACTCCAGAACCAGTACCAACGTCTAGCACACTTTCCCCACCACGAATCGTTTGTTCAAGGGCTGTGAGTGAGAGCTGTGTCGTTGGGTGCGTTCCTGTTCCGAATGCAAGTCCTGGATCGAGTTCAATTAGAAGTTCATCTTCTTGTTCTTTCTCGTAGTCTACCCAGCTAGGAACGACTGTTAAGTAACGTGTTACACGTACTGGGAAGTAGTATTGTTTCCAGGCTGTTGCCCAGTCTTCCTCTCCAACTTCACTAACACGAACGGTTAAAGGTCCTGTTTGTAGGCCGTAACTTTCTAGTTCTTTTAATTGTTCGTCTAATTGCGTTTTGGCTTCTTCAGTCCATTGGCTTGGTTGGAAATAGCCCTTCACAATCACGGTATCCGTTTCATATAAGTCTTTTTGTTGTACTTTCAACCATTCTAATTGTTCATCAGTTAATTGATAATAGTCTTGAGGGTCATCAATTGAGACTCCTTTTGATCCTAATTCAATTAAAATCGAACTTACGACTTCGACACTCTCAGAATGCGTATTTACTGTGACTTCTAACCAGTTCATGTTAACCCTCTTCTTTACTTGTATTTTTTAAAAATTATAACAAATTTCATTAAAAATAACTAAAAATAACCCTATCCTATTTGTATTTTTGCATGGATTTTAGTATCATTAAGAAGATAAATTAATTAATGACTATTTGACAGATTAAAAAAGGGGAAAGCAATTATGGCACGTATTTCATTAAGTACAAAAGATATTTTACAAAAACAATTCAAACGCTCATTCAGAGGTTTCGACATTGAAGAAGTCGATGCATTTTTAGATTTAATTATTCGTGATTATGACACATTCCAAAAAGAAATTAGCTTCCTACAAGCTGAAAATGAACGCTTATTAACTAAAGTAGACGAATTATCTCGTCAAGCAACTGTTTCAAAAGCTAACCGTTCAAGCAATGTATCATCTTCAGGTGTAACAAACTTTGATATCTTGAAACGTTTATCAAACTTAGAAAAACACGTTTTCGATTCTAAATTAGAAGAAGACAGCTACTCTTCTCCTTCTCAAGATGTTGCAGAAGACGATGATGATTTCTACAAAACTCGCGTGATTACACCAGTACGCGACAATAATTATTAATATATCAAATTTGATATAACGAACTTTTTTAAATTTAGTAAACTTTGAGTAATCGCGGCATTAATTTGCTGAGGAAAGTCCATGCTCGCACAGGCTGAGATGCTTGTAGTGATCGTGCTTAGCGAAACAATAAGCTAAGGCAACTTTAGGTTGACGGCAGAAAAACGAGCTAAGGCAATGCTATGCTCTAGTATTCTTGAAAGTGCCACAGTGACGAAGCAATTTTGGAAACGGAATTGGTGGAACGCGGTAAACCCCTCGAGCGAGCAACCCAAACTTATGGTAGGGGCACTCTTACTAGGAAATGAACGAAAAAAGAGACACATGATGTGTAGACAGATGATTACTGAAATTTAATAGATCCTGCTATTAAATGGAACAGAACATGGCTTACAGAAGTTTACTTCAGGATTTTAGCGAATTGTAAGGAGTGTGGCCTTGTGTCCACTCCTCTTTTTACGAATAAAGGAGAAATCTATGACAAAATATAAATTAGTAGCGACTGCAGCTGCAGGAATTGAAGCTCTTGTTGGTAAAGAATTACGCAACATGGGTTACGACGTACAAGTAGAAAACGGCAAAGCCTTCTTTGAAGGTGACGATTACGATATTGCTCGTACAAATATTTGGCTTCGTACAGCCGACCGTATCAAAATCATTATGGGACAATTCACTGCAAAAACATTCGACTCGCTCTTTGAGCAAACAAAGGCGATTCCTTGGGAGAAAATTCTTCCAGTTGATGCGGAATTCCCAGTATCTGGTAAATCTGTGAAATCTACTCTTCACAGTGTTCCTAACTGCCAATCCATCGTTAAGAAAGCGATTGTGAATCGTTTAAGCGAGGCTTACCACCGTCGTACTCACTTACCTGAGACAGGTGCCCTCTATCCTATCGAAGTGGCCATTTTAAAAGATGTTGTGACCCTTACGATTGATACAAGTGGAACTAGCCTCTTCAAACGTGGTTACCGTACTGAAAAAGGTGGCGCACCGCTAAAAGAAAACATGGCTGCGGCTCTTGTGATGCTTACAAGCTGGTATCCTGATAAACCGTTCTACGACCCTACTTGTGGTTCTGGTACGATTCCAATTGAAGCGGCTCTTATCGGTAAGAACATTGCTCCTGGTTTGAATCGTTCATTTGCCGCTGAAAAATGGACTTTCTTTACTCCCGGTGTCTTCGATAAAGTCAGAGAAGAAGCTAGAAAAGAAATCCGCACTGAACTTCAACTCGATATTCTTGGTGCCGATATTGATGGTTCTATGATTGAAATTGCGAAGCAAAATGCCATTAAAGCCGGTGTCGCAGACCAAATCGAGTTCAAGCAAATGCAATTGAAAGACTTCCGCACAAAGAAAGAAAATGGAATTATCGTTTCTAACCCACCATACGGAGACCGTCTTCTTTCAGAAGAACAGGCTCAAGCTATCTATAAGCAAATGGGTGAAACTTATGCTCCACTTGAAACTTGGAGTAAGTATATCTTAACGAGCGATTTAACATTCGAAGACCACTATGGTCAAAAAGCAACGAAGAAACGCAAACTCTATAACGGTGCCATCCGTACCGACTACTTCCAATTCTGGGGGGTTAGAAAACGTCGCGTTCAAGAAGACAAATAAATCGCATTTTTGATATAAAACAAAGACTTAAAAACAAGAAATTTAATTTCTTGTTTTAAGTCTTATTTAATTACAATTAAATTCTTAATTCTTTAAATTATGATAATTTTTCAACATATAGGATTTTGTCGTTTTTGACTGCTTTTCTCCAAGTTTTAATCCCACTAAAAGGTGCTATAAATGTAATCCATAAATATACTAAAACATGTTGTAAAATTGTTCTTCCAACTAGATTCCAAAAAGTTCCAAAACGAATATAATTTCTTAAGAAAGTATCAATGAGACCTCCTTGATAACTCCAATATGAATAATGCCAAAATTTAAATGAAAGTACAGTCATTACTGAAGCCAATAATAAAGGAATAATTGACGATTTAGTCATTGAAGCAAAAATAATAATCCAGATAAGGAAAATAAAAAAGCAACATAAGATTTTACGTACTAGATATTTTTTTCGGTATTCCGGAGTTAAATGGTCATTTATTGAGTTCCATAGACTAAATATACTCTTGTCTGTACCATTATCTCCATTCGGTAATACATATTCAATTTCTTCTTTAACTTCATTTTCAATTTTCTCTGTCATTTTAGTTCCTCATTTCTTATATTTTATAAATAACATTGTTTTATAACTTCATTAGGAATAGTATTTAAATCCTCTGTTCCTTTCTCGAACATAAATACAGCTAATTTCCTTAAGATTTTCTCGTTTTGATTTCTTACCCAACGACCATTGCTGTGATCATTCGATTTTTCTAAATTATTTTCGATTAAATTTTTGTATAAATCATATTCAACTTTATATCCATTCGCAGTTAACTCATCAAATCCAATTTTCACTAATTGTTCAACAGTATAATCATCAAAAGTAAATGTATTTGGAATTCGACTTCTTAACCCTTCGTTCATTTCTAAAAATCTTTCCATATCTTTAGTGTATCCTGCAAAGATAATCACTAAATCCTGTCTATGGTCCTCCATGAACTTTAGAATCTCATTAATAGCCTCTATTCCAAAATCGTTATCTCCGCCAGTAGCTAAAGTATATGCTTCATCAATAAATAGTACTCCACCTAAGGCAGATTCAAGAACTTCTCTTGTTTTTTGAGCTGTATGTCCTATATATTGTCCTACTAAATCACTTCTGGATGTTTCAACATATTTATCAGCAGAAATAATTTGATTTTCATACAAAAGTTGTCCCATCAATCTTGCTACAGTAGTTTTTCCTGTACCAGGATTTCCTAGGAATAACGAATGTAATGTAAAACCGGAAACGTTGTATCCCTGATCTTTTCTAATTTTATTCATTTTAGAAATTGCTATAAACTCTTTCACTTCATTTTTTAAGTTATCGAGCCCAATCATCTCTTCCAATTTTTCATTTGCTGTTTTTTCACCAAAAAACTCTGATTGAATTTCTCTTTCGTCAATCAATAATGAACCATCTTCATCTACTATCAAATTATCTTCTTTATCAGTACGTAAAGATAAAATATTTTTTACATCAAATGAAACACCGCGTTCAATTTTTATATCCGGGTTCGACTCAGCACCAATAGCTAATGTTTTCAACTCAACGCAACTTTTTCCATTAACAAAGAAGTTTACGTCACCATTATATTTACCAGCAATAAATAATTCATTTCCGTAAAGACGTGTATTACTTCCAACACTGGCAGTTTGATTAACTAATAATCTACTTTTTAGGAAAATTTTTGAATTTATAGAATGTAATGTCTCAACATTCACAGAATCTATTTCGATATTTGTATTTATAAGTCCTAATGCACAATGGTATTCATTGTCATCATTTAGAAATGAAATAGATGTTCCTGACATACTCCCTTCTGAATCCTTAGAAACGAAAACCTGATGTTCTAAAACGTTTTCACACAGTAAATTAGATTTATTAACATTAAAAATTGAACTATTTACTATTTCTAAACATGGTCCGATTTCAGTTTTAATTTCTGAAGAATCTATTGTGATTGTTGAATTATCACTAATCACACTACCATTGATATGTGATTCAACGGCTTTAAAAGTAGAATGGTGTGAAGAGACACTTATTTCACTTATAAAAACAGAATTTTGTAAAATTAATTCAGAATCTTCTAAAAAGCACAGAGGATACACTTCTCCACCAGTAAATTGATTTTCAACAATTAAATTACTAGTAATAACTTTAGAATTCTCTTTAATAACTAAGGCATTTGATTCCTCACAGATATTAATAATTAGATTATTTAAAACTACATTACAGTTTTTAACTATAATTGCATTTCTAATCTCTGGAAATTCATTCAAGTTATTACTACTAACTTTTCCAATGATGGAGATATCTTTATCAATTAATAAATTAGTTCCTTGAAATACATATCCAGGCTGAATTTCAATAACATCCCCTGATTTAGAAGCATTTATAGCTGCTTCTAAATCCCATGTTGTTCTTTTAGAGAAAAAAGACGAATTATCATTTCCAACTAAAAAATAAGCCATATTTTAACCTCAATCTAATAAAATTTAATATAAATAGGGTAATTCCTATCTGTAGCTTCATTCTATACAGTAGAATTATATATCTCTTATGAAATAATTATATTATTCAAAGCGAATAAAAAAATGAATAATTACGAAGAGATAGCAGTGTTGACACTACCTCACAAAAAGTTCTATTATTTTTGACCATTCTACCCTCTCCTCATAATACATACTTTATTTTTTAACACATTATTCATATTATCACATTTTTTATTCTAAAACAATATCATTTTAATTCATATTTCATTTATAAAAACGAATATCAAACCTAATACTATAATGATATTCTCACATAAAAAAGAAAGAAAAACGCAATGGACAGTTGTCCATTGCGTTTTCATTTATCGATTATTCATTCTTTCCAATGACTTCAAATGTCACGTGATCGATTCCTAAATCACATTTCACTTGGTCTCCTGGAAGGATGCTTGCACGAATGATTTCTTTTGCAAGTGGTGTCTCAATTTCACGTTGGATGTAACGCGCTATTGGACGAGCACCATACACTGGATTATATGCATTATCTGCAATCCAATCTTTTAATTCATCTGTGAAGCTTAGGACGATTTCTTGTTCTTCCACACGAACTGCTAATTGGTTCAACATCTTCGTAATGATACCACGAATATTGTCTTTAGAAAGCGGTGTGAAGAAGATTGTTTCGTCGATACGGTTTAAGAACTCTGGTTTGAATGTTGCTTTTAAAACACCCTCTACTGCCGTACGAGTTTCTTCGTCGATTGTATCGCCTTGTGTTTCAAGCAAGAATTGTGAACCAATATTACTTGTCATAATCATCACTGTATTCTTGAAGTCAACTACTCGTCCTTTAGAATCGGTTAAACGTCCATCGTCTAATACTTGTAACAAGATATTAAATACATCTGGATGTGCTTTTTCAATTTCATCTAATAGAACGATTGTATATGGATTACGACGAACAGCTTCTGTTAATTGGCCCCCTTCTTCATATCCAACATATCCTGGAGGAGCTCCCACTAAACGAGACACTGAATGTTTTTCCATATATTCGCTCATATCGATACGAACCATATGGTCTTCTGAGTCGAATAAATCTTCTGCAAGAGCTTTCGCAAGTTCTGTCTTACCAACCCCTGTAGGTCCAAGGAATAGGAAGCTTCCGATTGGACGGCTAGGATTTTGTAAGCCTGCACGAGAGCGAAGTACTGCTGAAGCTACTTTTTGTACAGCTTCATCTTGACCGATGACACGTTCATGAAGAATATCTTCTAAGTGAAGAAGTTTTTCACGGTCGCCTTCCATAAGTTTTGTTACAGGAATACCTGTCAAGCGTCCCACTACTCGAGCGATTTCTTCAGAAGTTACTGATTCTTGAACGAGACGTTGCGTGCTTTCAGCATTCGCTTTGTTTTGATCTTCTAGTTCTTTCAATTCATGTTCAAGAGCTGGAATACGTCCGTGGCGAAGTTCAGCAGCTTTTTCAAGGTTGTAATCAGCTTCTGCTTGTTCTAATTCGTGTTTAGCACGGTCGATTTCTTCGCGTTTATTACGGATTTTATTGACTTCTTCTTTTTCGATTTCCCATTTCATTTTGAGGTTATTCGCTTTTTCACGTTGTTCTGCTAATTCCTCTTGTAAAATAGCAAGACGTTTTTGAGAAGCGTCATCTTTTTCCATCTTCAACGCTTGTTCTTCGATTTCAAGTTGCATCAAACGACGAGTGACTGCATCGAGTTCTGTTGGCATTGAGTTCATTTCAACGCGAATGGTTGCACAGGCTTCATCGACTAAGTCAATCGCTTTATCTGGCAAGAATCTGTCAGTAATATAACGGTTTGATAAAGTCGCAGCAGCTACTAACGCACTATCGTGAATATTTACACTGTGGTGGATTTCGAAACGTTCTTTCAATCCACGAAGAATTGAAATCGTATCTTCAACAGTTGGTTCTTGCACAAGCACTTTTTGGAAACGACGTTCTAACGCTTTGTCTTTTTCCATGTTTTCACGGTATTCGTCAAGCGTTGTAGCACCAATACAATGTAACTCACCACGAGCCAACATTGGTTTTAGTAAGTTACCAGCATCCATTGAACCTTCTGTCTTACCAGCACCAACGATAGTGTGGATTTCATCGATAAATAAGATGATGCGTCCTTCTGATTTTGTCACTTCTTTAAGAACGGCTTTCAAACGTTCCTCGAATTCACCACGGTATTTTGCCCCCGCGATTAAAGCACCCATATCTAATGAGTAGATTAATTTATCTTTTAAGTTTTCTGGTACGTCTTTTTTAACGATACGTTGAGCTAATCCCTCAACGATTGCTGTTTTACCAACACCAGGTTCCCCGATTAAGACAGGGTTATTTTTTGTTTTACGAGATAAAATACGAATCACATCTCGAATTTCTTCGTCACGTCCAATCACAGGATCTTGTTTACCAGATTGAACGGCTTCATTTAAATTACGCGCATATTTTGATAATGCTTCATATTGTTCTTCTTGATTTTGACTAGTCACACGTTCTCCCCCTCTTAGCTCTTCAATACGAGCTCTCAAATTTTCTTTTGTTACGTGATGTTGTACTAAATAACGAGTCAATGGATGATTTTGTAGTTCCATCAACGCCAGTACAACTACCTCCGTAGATAAGTAATCGTCTTTAAAGCTTTCTCTAATCTTTTCAGCTTCTGTAAAGAGTCGATATAAGTTTTGACTCATACTTTGACCATATTGGACATTTTGTCCTTCTACTACAGAAATACGGTCTAATTCTTTATCAATTAATTCCTCAAATTCTTTGTCATTCACTTGTAGATCACTATATAAATTTCTTGCAAAGTGATTTGGTTCCATAAATACTTTCCATAAATGAGGAATATCAATTTCTTGATGTTTACGGACCATCGCAATTTGTTGCGCTTGGCCTAATGCTTGTTGCATTGTTGTAGTCATTTTTTCAATATTCATCTTCATTCCTCCTTTTGTGGTCTCTTGACCATGATTAAAGTATACACCTTTAGTCAGGAAAGGTCAATAATTTTATTTGACTTTTTTTGACTTTAATAAATATTTAAAAAATCAGCCACAACTGTGACTGATTTCATCATTACATTTCAATTCGAATCGCACGTCTTGCACAGTAATAACCTGCTGCAAGATGCCCATTAGGATCGACTAATAACGGTAAATTCACTGAGTAATAAGACGATAACGGTAATAAGTTCAACACTGGTGCTTTGAAGTTTTCTTCAAGCCACGCTCCTTTGGTATAAGGTCTACCCTCGATTAATTCAGGGCCAAATTCCGCATTGGCGATTTCCAATCCAAACATATTTTCATTCCATAAGGGAGAATTCTCTTCATCTTGAATAAGGGAACGTTGTAATTGATTTCCCCATTTAAACAGACGACGAGTACCACTGCCGCAGCAATACTCCCACTCATCCTCGTTTAAGAGGCCCATCCCTGTACGTTCAATTTCTTTACGAGCCTCTTCATAACCAACAGGGTCCGCCACATAGCAAGCAAAATTGTCAGGATTCTTTAGATCTTGTTGCATAAAGTAACGATCCACACGTACCGCTCTTGGGAAATCTTGGAATAATGCTTCCATCGAGTTATCTGGAGTCACTGCTTCTTCTAAAATCTCAAGCGTTTCGGGTGAAGGTTCCTCGGCTCCTGTTAACTGCCCTGTAACCACTGAATAATTCCCAATAAAGCGTAGTCCTACAAAATTCGGTTTCTTTTCGACTAACATCGCTGGGATATTCACTTTTCTTAAATCTGACGTCATTAAATTAATGCCGTCTTCAACGATTTGCGTGGTCAATTTTTCACTCGATAAGTCTTTTTCTTGAACATCTTGATTGAGGAACATAAAGCCCGTTAGATGTTGATTTAAATAACGTTTAAAGGCAAAACGAAGCTCTTGACGTTCTTCACTACAGTCAAGACCAGAAAGGCCTGACAATCCGCTATCCCAGCCTAAAATAACCTCATTTTGTCCAGGAACGAATACAAACTCTCTTCCATCAATCATGACTTCAAAAGTTTCATTAGTGATTCCACCGAATTCAAATTTGACACTTCTTAGGTTCTCAATGGTCGACATTGGATTTACAAAATATCTTAATACATTTCGAAAGACAACTTCTTTCGATTCACTAGGTAAATTCTTCCACGTTGGATTTAATACGTGTTCAAAAAAATCATTTGCCATACTTTCACCTCGTCTCTATTATACGGTATTCCGTAAAAATTGCACTCTATTTTGACTACTTTTATGCTATAATAATGGCAATTGAAAGGATGTTTAGCATGAATTTATTTATTTTTGGGAATCCGATGTCTGGAAGCCAATCCGGTCAACTGCAAATTAATCAAATTGTGGAAGCCTGCACGAAATGTAGCATCCACTTTAAACTCTTCCAAACACAAAGAGCTGGTGAACTACCTGATCTTCTTGAGAAGCATTTATCAGAAAGAAATGAGCACACTAAAGTCGTCATTATTGGCGGAGACGGAACTCTTAATGAAGCTCTCCATTATTTAAAACAGAATAAAATCGAAGTGCCTCTCTCCTATCTTCCAGCTGGTACTGGAAATGACTTTGCTAGAGAGATGAATCTTACTCATGATGCGGATGTGTTCGTACAAAACTTAAAGAATGCACCTTCTATCGAATTAGAATTCCTTACCTACCATGAACAGAATTCAGGAACATCAGGAATTGCACTGAATTCCGTTGGATTTGGAATCGATGCTGCTATTTGCGAATTAAACCAAAAACAAAGACAAGCTGTTCTTGAATCAAATGGAATCAAAAAGGCATCTTATCTCACACCGATTTTAAAGGCGTTTAGAGAGCGTGAAGAATTTGAAGCGGTAATTACTATCGATAATAACGAAAGCTTCACAGTGACCGAGAATTTGCTTGTAGGAGCATTTAATCATTCCTACTTTGGTGGAGGAATCCGTTTTGTCCCAACTGCCAAGCAAGGAAATCACTCATTTGAAGTCGTCGTTGCTCGTAAAGTGAGTGGGTTTACGATTGTTAAAGCTTTTCCTTTTATTTTGACGAACGGTAGTCATTTTAAGCACTTCCCTAATCACTTACAAAAGTATCAGTGTACTGCGGCTCGTATTCAAATTAACGGACCCATTAAATCACAAACCGATGGCGAATTTACCAAATATGGTAATGTAGATATCAAAATTCAATTGGATTCTTATCCATTTATTCTTACAAGACAAAATTAAAAAGGCGAATGTTATTACACATTCGCCTTTTCTTTATCTTTTGAAAAGTTTTTTGAAACTGATAATCGGCTCAGTTCTCACGATTTTCTCGTTTCCAATAAATTCTCGCATCACTTTTAGGGTGCGCCCAGAATCTTTGGAGACAAATTGGAAAGTTTTAGAAGAATTCGTATCAATGTAATACGCACGAATAAACTTCCCTTTAAACATTACATGAGCTCTTACCAGCTTAATTTCTTCCCAAGGAATTTGAAGATAGCTTTCTGGATTCTGATGATTGTAAAATTCAAAAGCACGGTCTCCAATTAGAATATCCCCATTGGTATATCCAAAGCCCCCATTGAATAGGTTTGCTTTTGTTTTATAAATGGCTTTTGTATTTAACGATACAACCATAATCTACTCTCCAGTCCTCTTTATTAAGGAGCCATTACTCCTGTTAATCCAGCTAAAATACCTAATGCAAATAGCCCAAAGATAATGTAAATTGGTTTTACATTTTTCTTCAATAACCACATTACGAAGAATGTTAATAGTAATGCAGCTAATCCTGGAATCAACTTGTTTAGGTTGTCTTGAAGAGTTGTCACAGCTTCTGGTGATAATGTTTTACCACCTAATAATTTAGTAACAATATCTCCTAATTGACCTCCAGTAACAACGTCATCTGCTCCAGGTAATTGAATATATTGCTCTGGTTTCAATTCTACTCTCGTTAATACAAGTGGGAATTTCATACTTGTCCAACGTTGTACTAAGATCCCCATTACAAACATCCCCACGATTGAAGATACTTTTGTAATAGATTGTAAAATACCACCTGATAAGTCTTTTGTGATTTCAGAACCTTGACGGTATCCTAATTCTTGTGTAGACCACATGAATGCGATACGGATTAAGTTCCAAACGATGAAGAAGAACAATGGTCCAATGATAGAACCTGTTGCAGCTAACCCTGCAGCAATCGCTCCTAAAATAGGACGAATTGTAAACCAGAATACTGGGTCACCGATACCTGCTAGAGGTCCCATCATCCCCACTTTGACCCCTTGAATCGTTGCATCATCGATTGGTGCACCATTTGCACGGTCTTCTTCAAGTGCTAATGTTACCCCTAAAATTGGTGAAGCGATATATGGGTGTGTATTAAAGAATTCTAAGTGACGTTTTAACGCTGCTTTTGAGTCTTCTGGATTTGGATATAATTTTTTCAATGCTGGAATAAGCGAGAATGCCCAACCACCATTTTGCATACGTTCATAGTTCCAAGAACCTTGTAAGAATTGTGAACGTAGCATAACGCTTAAGCGGTCTTTTTTAGTTAAAGATACTTTTTTCTCTGTCATGTCATTCACTCTCCTTAATAATCATTTAAAATGTCACCAAGTGGGTCTCCTGAACCAGAATTTCCACCAGTTGAACCATTTCCACTGTTGTTTGATAAGTTTAAATAAATAAATGCTAAGCTTAGTGCAATAACCCCTGTAGCAATTAAAGTTAATTCGTTTAATGGAGCAATTGCAAAACCGATGAAGAAGAATGGCCATGTTTCTTTTGAAGCCATTAAGTTAATAACCATCGCTAACCCTACAGCTACAACCATGTTACCACCAATTGTCATACCGTTTGCAAACCACTCTGGGATTAATTTTAAGTATCCTTGAACCACTTCTGAAGAAACGAATAGAAGTGCTCCTGCTGGAATCATAATACGTAATCCTTGCATTGATAATGATACATAGTGCCAGAATGCTACGCCTCGGAAGTCTCCATTTTCAGCTGCAGCATCTGCTCTGTGAACTAAACCAACTGCTAATGTACGTACAACCATTGTTAATACAAGACCAACTGTTGCTAAAGTAATTGCAGTACCAATCGCTAAGTTACGACCAGCATCAGAGAAGTCATTCCCTTTGATATAAATAATCGCTGAAGCAACTGATGCTAAGGCAGCATCTGGTGCAACTGCGGCCCCAACGTTAGCCCAAGCAAGTGCGATAATTTGTAATGAACCGCCAAGAATAATTGCTTCGGAAAGATGTCCTGTTGCAAGTCCGATTAA
The DNA here is from genome assembly GCF_041433555.1 of Granulicatella sp. 20925_1_45. Classification (NCBI taxonomy): domain Bacteria; kingdom Bacillati; phylum Bacillota; class Bacilli; order Lactobacillales; family Carnobacteriaceae; genus Granulicatella; species Granulicatella sp. 20925_1_45. The sequence continues at coordinate 16,523 of NZ_JAPWBR010000003.1, forward strand.
TGTACACGCAATAATTGGTTGATGGAATTGGAATGCGTCTAAGATTCCTTCCAAACCAGCTAAGAATGCGACAATTAGGACTAAAATAATTTGAATTGCATTAAAATCCATAATAATCTCCTATCTGTATGTTATAGTTTTAAGCCTTCATTAGACTTTGCTTCAATTAATTTAAAGATATCCGCAGGAGTATCAGAAACTACTTTACGAACATCCATCTTCACGCCTAAGTCGCGAAGTTTCTTAAAAGTTTCTACATCATCTTGGTCAACAGATAATGCATTACTAATTTGAACTTTACCGACTGAGTGCGCCATTGAACCAATATTCAAATCATCAATTTTCACACCTTGTTCAATCACTTCAAGTGCTTCTTGAGGTGTTTCGAATAATAATAATGCCTTTGTATCCCCAAAACGTGGATCATTATATACTTCCACTAATTTCTTAAGTGGAATCACGTGCGCACGAACTCCTGGTGGAGCTGCTTGCTCGATTAATTTCTTACGTAAATCATCTTTTGCAACTTTATCAGAAACAACGATGATACGATTTGGATTTGTTGCCTTTGTCCAGCTTGTTGCTACTTGTCCATGTAAAAGACGAGTATCCACACGCGCTAACACAAATTTAATCTTGCCATCTCCGATGACAGTTCCTTCTGGAATTGCACCATTTGAAACTGTAGCAGCAGATTCTGCTTTCTCCTCTTTCTTCTCTTCTGGTTGAAGTGATTCAGGACGAATCTTCACACCTTCAATAGCTGTTGGTGCAATCGCTTTTGCAATCTCATGTGATGTATTCATTGAGAAACGACTTGCGTACGCTTCAATTAACATCGGCAAGCTTAAACCAGCTACGATTGCACGGTGGTCTGGGTCTTCTTCAAACAAGATGTTTGCTTGGTTGAATGGACTACCACCCCATAAGTCTACTAGAAATAGAATTTCTTCAGTCTCTAGCTTTTCAACTGCTTCACGCAGTTTTCTTTGTAAGTCTTCAGGTCCTTCACTAGGCATAAAAACAACAGATTCAACTTTTTCTTGATTCCCGAAAATCATTGAACCTGATTGCTTAATTCCATCAGCAAATTCGCCGTGACTTGCAATGATAATTCCTACCATAAAGCTACCTCCTTTATTTAAATTAAATCGCTTTTATGATTTAGTCTATTTTACCATAACCACACACTCACTTAAAGAAATCTTAACTTTTAAATTGTTTTTTATCGGTTCCAAATCCTAATAAACGAAGAAAAAAAGCTAATCCCTGAGAACTAGCTTTCTTTAACTCTTTATCTATATTGAGGACGACTATACCCGATAATATATCGAGCAATCAATCTATGTGATTTACGAACGACTTTTGATTCATCATAATTACGATCACTTGTATTTCCTTCAATCGTAATCACTTTGTCGCCTTCAACTTTTTCAACAATTGCAATATGGTCGGCTACACCGTCAATGTTCCAGTCAAATGTAATCACATCTCCTGGATGAGGATTTGGTTTTCAAATCAAAAAACATATTTAATGATGTAGTTTATTTCCGTTATCATCGAGATAGAATGTAAATCCTTCTCCGATAACTTGGTTCACGTCTGTAATAATTACAAATGCTTCTGGATCATACTCGTGAATAATTCGTTGAACTGGCATCAATTGTTGACGACTGACAACAACGTATAACACTTGTCTCTTCTCTTTTGAGTAAAAGCCGTGTCCATCCAACACCGTAATTCCACGATCTAAATCCGTTTGGATTCGCTGTCCAATTTCATCATATTTATCCGAAATAATCATAATCGCTTTTCGTGGATTAAAACCTTCTAGAATAAAGTTAATCACTTTACTTGCGATAAATAACATGATTAATGTCAGAACTGCTTTTTCAAAACCAATCACAAACGCAAGTGGTGTCACGATAATGAAGTCAATCATCAGTAATGAAGAAGAAACGCTCCACCCTAAATATTTATGCATCATCATCGCAATAATATCCGTACCAGCTGTTGTTCCTTTCCCAAGAATAACAAGACCTAATGCTATTCCGACCAATACTCCAGCTGCCACACCAGCAACAACTAGGTTTTCTGGAACGAATACAGGCCAGTCCTGTGTCACTTTTAAGAAAGTTGGTAATTCAAAAACCGCTAAAACAGTATATACCATTGTTTTTCTTTCAAGATAACGATATCCAATCAGTAATAAAAATCCATTCAAAATTAAGTTTGATAAGGCTGGATCAATTTGTAATGTATAGTACCCTAATAAGGTTAACCCTGTAATACCGCCTTCTCCAAAGTGGTTAGCAATTACAAGTGCATTAATTGTATACGAAAATATAAAACAGCCTAATGAAACCAGGATGAAGGATTTTAATGTGTCTTTGTTTAAATATTTCTCCAATTAAATCCCTCCTTATTCTGGCTCCCTATGGAATCGACCATAGAAGTTTTCAGTACTAATTTGATTAATAATCGCACGCGGATCAGCTTCTTTAATGACGGCAACTGCATCAATCACTTCATAAGAAGATAACACTGTATGCAGCAAATACATTCTTTCGCGACTAAATCCACCGATTGCTTCAACACATGAAATCCCATGACGCACTGTCTTTAAATAGGCATCCATGACGTCTTCACCATAACGCGTTGTAATTTGCAACGTAACTTTATGATAACGTTGATGGAAGGTGCTAATCACTTTTGTTGAAATATATTGGAAGATAATCGAATATCCCGCATGTTTCCAGCCAAATAACGCACCGAATATTAATAGTAATGCTGTATTAAATAAGAAGACTTCTTGCCAAATCGTTTTCCCATTACGGTTCGAAACGTATAAAGCCACAAAGTCCATCCCACCGGTAGAAGCATTTCCCTTCAAGGCCAGTGAAACATATAAACCATTTAATACCCCACCGAAAATCACGTTCAGCATTGTATCATCCACAAATAACGGCTCAAAATTCAATACTCGAATAAAGAAACTTCCCACAAATACTTGTAGAATCGAATAAAACGTGAATCGTGGACTGATTCCGCGGTAACATAAAATTGCAACTGGAATATTAAGCATAATCAGTAACATTGAGATTGATAATTCTACCCCAAAGAGTTCTGCGATTTGATTCATTAAAATCGATACTCCAAGGAACCCACTAGACAATAGATTCGATGGTTGAATAAAAACTTTCAGTGTAAACGCCTGTAGAAAACCAGAAATGACAACGGCTAAGAGTGATAATACATGCCTAATCATTTTGTTTTTACGGTATTTACGATATGAAGATGGGTTTAAAAAACTCATGCATGATCACCCACTTTGAAACAATATTGGATGCCGTTTGCTGTTGGTACTTTTAGCACAGCATCATAATAATGAAACGGCACTTTTTTAGATTCCAAATTTAACACCAAATTTTCTAATTCTCGCATATTTGGAACACGCCATTCGATTTCAGAAACCCCATAAAAATCTTGATGTGAATGAGGAATGAACTCCCAAGCATTAATCGCTAGTGAGTATCCATCTCGATTCACTTTAAAATTCTTACGACGAGTCACATAATCATAGGTAGTCTTGAATAAAAACGCTTCGGTTAAAAACGCTCCCGTTTCTTCAACATCGGACACATTATAGTGCACTTGTGCGATACTAGCGGTTGGTGGAAATTCTTCTGCCATCGCATCGACCCCATCGATAAACTCATGAAGCGAACGATTCATTTCTGTCCCTTCAAGATATTCATCAACGAGTTCAGAACCACTTTCGCTTTCAATCATAAACTTCAAGCGATTCCCTTCAGGATCTAAGATATAAAAGTTATCCGTGTAGCCATCAAAACCTGTCGCAGTGATTGTTTGTTCTTCTAAAATCAATCGATTAATTAACTCGCCCATTTGGAATGGTTTTGTTAACTTAAATCCGATGTAGTATGTTGTAAGAATTGAATCTCTACTTCCTTTACCTTGAACTAAGCGAAGCAAAGGAACGCTACCCCTACTGTGACCAATAAGGATTTCGTTATCAAAGTCCTGCAGTACAACAAGACCTAAAACTTGCGTATAAAATTTCTTCATCACTGAAAGATTACGCACCGTTATCGTTACAAGAGAAATCGTCCACTCTTTTTTAGATTGTGGTACAAGCGCATCTTTCACTAACTGTAATAGATTTCGCATTTTCCTTTTCCTTTACTAAAAAAGTGGGGGAGGACTTAAAGGATGTTCCTCACCCACTCCGTTAATTTTTATCCTTCAAAAGCCACTGTTAAAGGTGGGACAACTTGTTTCTTACGAGAAACAACTCCTGGTAGTGTTAGTACACCGTCTGTGTAGCTTGCGTTAAACGCTTGAGCCACTTTATCTAAATGGTCACCAACAACTAATACTGTTGAGACGCTTGTTAAGATGTTTGTAATGACAAATACAAATGTAGCATATCCGTTTTTATCGTTTGCAACACGCATGCTTTCTTCTAATGCATCGCGACGTGCTAACAATTCTTCAGGATCCACTACGTTCACTTGCGCAATACGTAAGTTTGCTCCTCCCATTGGGAATGATTTCGCATCTAAGTCGATTAAATCATCTTCAGATTTATTTCCTAAGTTTGTACCAGCTTTTAGCATTTCTAAACCATATACATTCACATCGATTTCAGCAATGTTTGCTAAGTCTGTTGCTGCTTCGATATCTTGTTGTGTGCATGTTGGTGATTTGAATAATAATGTGTCTGATACAATGGCTGAGACCATTAATCCAGCGATATCTTTTGGAATATCTACTCCATATTCTTTGTACATTTTGTATAGAATTGTATTTGTACATCCTACTGGTTCTGCACGGTAGAATAATGGGTTTGCTGTTTGGAAGTTTGCGATACGGTGGTGATCCACAACATATTCTACTTCCACTTTTTCAACTCCTGTAGCACTTTGTTGAACTTCATTGTGGTCTACTAATGCTACACGATTTGTTTCTTCTGAAACATCTCCAATCACGCGTGGAGCTTCTTTTTTGAAATATTCTAAAGCGTATTGTGTTTCTTCATTTGGAGTCCCTAGGGCAACTGCTTCTGCATCTTCTCCTAAATGACGTAATAAGTAAGCATATGAAATTGCTGATGTAATTGCGTCTGTATCTGGATTTTGATGTCCGAAAACTAATAATTTACTCATAATTTGGCCTCTCTCTATATAAATTTACATTGACAATTTTAACATAATTATCACTTAAAACCAATAGATAATGCATTATTTCTAAGATTTCTAAAAAAAAAGAACTGTTATAGCTTTTAAACTATAACAGTTCATTCATTATGCATTTAAATAACCTTTATATTCGTCTGTTCTTAAAATACGACGAGCATTGTCCACACGTTCTTGTGTTGGTGGTTCAATATGGTCTAATTTATATGGAATTCCTAAGTTCTTCCATTTATACACACCCAATTTGTGATAAGGTAAAATTTCAAACTTCAATACGTTCTTCAATTTACTTACAAACTCACTTAATCGGATGAGATATTCATCATAATCTGAACGTTCTGGAACTAACACGTGGCGAATCCATACTGGTTGTCCTTTATCTGATAAATACTCTGCTAGTTGAAGAATATTTTTATTCGTCCATCCTGTTAATTTCTTATGTTGTTCATCATCAATATGTTTAATATCTAATAAAATAAGATCCGTATATTCTAATAGCTCTTCGAATTTTGAGAAGAATGGTTCGTCATACGTAAATGGCATTCCACAACTATCTAATGTTGTGTGTACTCCAGCTTTCTTACAGCGTTTAAAGAAATCGATTAAGAAATCAATTTGCAATAAAGGCTCTCCTCCGCTGACAGTTACGCCACCTTTACGTCCCCAGAATGCACGATATTGCAACGCTTGATCGAGTAATTCTTGAGAAGTAATCGGATGACCGCCCCCAATATTCCAAGTATCTGGGTTATGACAAAACTCACAACGCATACGACAACCTTGCATGAAGGTTACAAAACGGATACCTGGTCCGTCTACAGAACCAAAACTCTCTGTAGAATGAATATATCCAGTTACTGGTTCACTCATCATTATTCCTCCTATCTTTTCTCTTCTAGTATATCACAATTCGTGCCTTTTAGGGCCATTTCGATTAAAAAACGGATGGACGATTTTGCCCATCCGTTTTCTTAATTTCAGCAATTTTGCGAGTCAACCTCACACTTTTGCGTAATCCGGTTCGGTCTCCTTAGAACAGTCGACCTCACACTTTGTGATTACATGCTTTCGTGCATTGTACGGTTGATTACGTCTAATTGTTGTTCACGAGTTAATTTAATGAAGTTAACTGCGTAACCAGATACACGAATTGTTAATTGTGGGTATTCTTCTGGGTGTTCCATAGCATCTAATAATGTATCACGGTTGAATACGTTGATGTTTAAGTGGTGACCACCTTTAGAAGCATAACCATCTAACATAGCAACTAAGTTTTCTTCTTGTACATCTAATTCACGTCCTAAAGCTTTAGGAATGATTGAGAATGTATTTGAGATACCATCTAATGCATATTTGTAAGGTACTTTAGCAACTGATGATAATGAAGCTAAAGCTCCGTGTGTGTCACGACCATGCATTGGGTTAGCACCTGGTGCAAATGGTTCGCCAGCACGACGTCCATCAGGAGTGTTACCTGTCTTCTTACCATAAACTACGTTAGAAGTAATTGTAAGGATAGAAGTTGTATGTTTAGCATTACGGTAAGTTTTATGTTTTTTAACTTTAGTCATGAATTCTTTCAATAACCAAACAGCGATTTCGTCAGCACGATCATCGTTGTTACCATATTTAGGGAAGTCGCCTTCTACTTCATAGTCAACAACAACGCCATCTTCGTCACGAATAGTTTTAACTTTCGCATATTTAATAGCTGATAATGAGTCAACTGCTACTGAGAATCCAGCGATACCAGTTGCCATTGTACGTAGAATTTCAGTGTCATGTAATGCCATTTCAATTCTTTCGTAGCTGTATTTATCATGCATGTAGTGGATGATGTTTAATGTGTTTAAGTATAAACCACAGATCCATTCCATCATGTCGTTGTATTTAGCCATTACTTCTTCGTAATCTAAGTATTCTGAAGTAATTGGTTGATATTTAGGACCAACTTGTGCTTTAGATTTTTCATCGATACCACCGTTGATCGCATATAATAATGTTTTCGCTAAGTTAGCACGAGCTCCGAAGAATTGCATTTGTTTACCGATACGCATAGCAGATACACAGCAAGCAATTCCGTAGTCGTCGCCCCACTCTGGACGCATTACATCATCGTTTTCATATTGGATTGCAGATGTATTAATAGAAGTTTTAGCTGCAAACAATTTGAAGTTTTCTGGTAAACGAGTTGACCATAGAACTGTTAAGTTTGGTTCTGGAGCTGGTCCTAAGTTTACTAATGTGTGTAAGAAACGGAAACTGTTCTTAGTTACTAATGGACGTCCGTCTTCACCAACACCGGCGATTGATTCTGTTACCCAAGTTGGGTCTCCTGAGAATAATGCGTTGTATTCTGGTGTACGAGCGAATTTAACTAAACGTAATTTCATAACGAAGTGGTCAACAAGTTCTTGTGCTTGTTCTTCAGTTAATGTTCCGTTTTCTAAGTCACGTTGTACATAGATATCTAAGAATGTTGAAGTACGTCCAAGAGACATAGCCGCACCATTTTGTTCTTTAATAGCTGCTAAGTATCCTAAGTATAACCATTGGAAAGCTTCGCGAGCGTTAGAAGCTGGTTTAGAAATATCGAATCCGTAGATGTTACCTAATTCTTTTAATTCTAATAATGCACGGTATTGTTCTGAAACTTCTTCACGTAAACGAATTACATCGTCTGACATAGTGCCATCGCCAATGTTAGCGAAGTCTTTTTGTTTTTCAGCGATTAAACGATCAACCCCGTATAAAGCTACACGACGGTAGTCACCGATGATACGTCCACGTCCGTAAGCATCTGGTAAACCTGTGATAACACCTGATTTACGAGCTGCACGCATTTCTGGAGTGTAAGCATCGAATACACCTTGGTTGTGAGTTTTACGCCAGTCACGGAAGATACGAGAAATTTCTTCGTCGATTTTGAATCCGTAAGCTTCAGCTGATTGTTCACTCATACGGATACCACCAAATGGTTGTAAGCTACGTTTGAATGGTTTTTCAGTTTGGAAACCAACAACTGTTTCTAAATCTTTGTTTAAGTAACCAGGACCATGTGAAGTGATTGTTGATACAACTTTAGTGTCCATGTCTAAGACACCACCAGCTTCACGTTCTTGTTTGTTCAAGTCCATTACTTGTGCCCATAAAGCTTTAGTAGCTTCAGTAGGTCCAGCTAAGAAACTGTCGTCTCCTTCATAAAGTGTGTAGTTTTCTTGGATAAAGTCACGGACGTTAACTTCTTCTTTCCATACTTTACCTTTGAAACCGTTCCATTGTTCCATAAATTTTTCCTCCTTAGATAATTGGTTGTGAAACTTATAACAGCTATCTACATGAATATTATAACACAATAAAAATTAGTTGCAATACTTAAGTGTAAAAAAATACAAAGATTTTGTTAAATATTGCTATAATCGCGATTTTAAAGTGTTAAAAGTTGTGAAAGATGTATTATAACAGCGTGTTTCGCTGTACTATTTTTTTGAAACAGAATGAAAAGTTTCACAATCTAAGGTTCTGTATTCACAATATGTCTCTTTTCTTACTTTATTTTTACTAAGCAAAAATAAAAAAAGAGTATTATCGAAATAAATCCGATAATACTCTATATAATTTAGCGTTTCAGGAGGGATTCGAACCCCCGACCGTTCGCTTAGAAGGCGAATGCTCTATCCTGCTGAGCTACTGAAACAGTACTAAATTAGTATACCTAAAGACGAACATTCTGTCAATTGATTTTACAGCTTTATTACGACTCTTCTGTTTCTTTTTCTTTGCTCTCTGTATTCTTCTTTTTAGAGAAAAACATGCAGATGTAGATAACTAACATCACTACTGCCATAATTAGCACTCTTGCTGCTAAGGTAAAATTATATAATGCTGCAATCGCACTTAACGCAAAGGAAATGATAGTCATATTTCTAACCGTTTCAAGAATTGGGCGTTTCCTTCCCATTGGATTTGGTCTATTGTCCATTGTTACTCCTTCATCTCTTTCGTTTTATACATTAATAGCGCCGAAGCAATAGCGACGTTTAGCGACTCTGCTTTTCCAAACATCGGAATGGTCACTACAACATCCGCTAAATCAATCACGTCATCAGAGACGCCTTGGCCTTCATTACCAACCACGATAGCAACATCTGTTGAGCCTTGTAAGATAGTGTAGTCTTTTGAATCACGGTGAAGTGCTGTTACAGCCACTTGTACACCTTTGTCTTTAAGCGTCGGCAAGTAATCTTTCAAATCCGCTTGAAAAACTGGGATATGGAAATGGCTTCCTTGCATGGATCGAAGAACTTTATCGTTATATAAATCTACTGTCCCTGTTCCTAATACAACTGCATCAAATCCGGCAGCATCTGCTGTTCTCACAATCGTTCCTAAATTACCAGGATCTTGAACTGCATCTAACACAATGAAGCGACCGCTATAAGGCAATGAATCCTGTTTAACAATCTTCACAACTGCTATAATCCCTTGAGTGGTTTCAGTCATTGATAACTTATGAAAGACATCTTGAGAAACAACTAGCACCTGTACATCAGTTTGAGTTAACAGATTTTGGTAATCTTCAAGACGATTACTAGTAACCACAATCAATTCAATCGGAGCTTTCTCTTTAATCGCTTCTTCTACAAGATGCTCTCCTTCAAGAAGATACATCCCTGCTTTCTTACGCCCTTTTGCAGTCTGAAGTTTGACAAGCTCTTTAATTTTTTCATTTTTAGGTGAACTAATGATATCCATACAACTACCCTTTTAATCCTTCTATTGTATTCATGAGTTTCTTGACTTCTACTTTTTGATTCTGATGAAATCCACATTTCATAGGTACAACATAAGTTTCCTCTTTATCAAGATATTGCAATGTTAATTTGGGATTTCCTAAAAGTTTCTTCTCCATGGAAACCTTTTGAATGCGTTCTGAAGGGATAACGATTGGTCTATTCGCTCTCCATACACCTTCTTTAGAAGTTTCAAAAAGAACGAAACCATCTTTAGCCCAATAGAGTACAAAGGTTTGCTCCCCTTTTTCCAAAGCCACTAAGCTATCAGCATCCGTCATTTCGAATCCAAAAAAACTAATTTGACTTTTTAAATCCTCGATGATTTCCATTCTTATTCCCCTTCTTTCGTTTCTGAGTTGGTGTCTTAGAACTTACTTCTTTCTTTTTCGGTTGTGTGACTGGTTTTAATTGTCCTGTATATAGTTCAAACTGAACTAGTTTATGTTTCCCTGCAACCTTCTTCAAGTCTCTTAGTTCGCGGTCATTCACTAGACTGAGTACTAACCCTTCTTTTCCCATACGTCCTGTACGTCCAGAACGGTGGGTATATTGTTCTGTTGAATCTGCAATATCATAATGAATGACAAGTGGTAAATCTTCAATATCAAGGCCACGTTGTGCGACATCGGTACTTAGTAAGAATGGAATCTGTCCCTTCTTAAATAAGTCGATAGCTTTCTTACGTTCCGTTTGATGAGCATCACTTGAAAGAAGTGCAACTGGAACTTGATGATACGCTAACTTCTCGCCAAGTAATGCTGCATTTGCAATCGAATTGACAAACACTAATGCTTGGTTTGCATTTTCGGAGAATGCTAGTTTGCGTAGCACTTCATCACGTTTTCTAGTTGGACATTCAATATATCCATGGGTTACGTTCGAATGAGCAGAGTTCCCCTCTGAAACTTCAACAAAAGTCGGAAGCATATTAATCCATTTATTAACTTCTTCTAAATTCTTATTCTTTGTTGCAGAGAAACAAAGCACTTGTCTTTCAGAAGGAAGTTTCTTAACAAGCTCTCTTGTGTTATTCAATTGTTCTGGATCGAGTAAATAATCGGCTTCATCTAATACAAGCATCTCTACTTGGTGAAGCTTTAATTTACGAAGCTTAGACAGTTCAAGTAATCGTCCTGGTGTTCCTACAACGATTTCTGGCTTTTCCTTTAACTTCTCAACTTGTCGTTTAACGTTTGCCCCACCTGCTAAAACTTGCACACGGATTTCCTGTGTTTTCCACTCTCTAATAACAGTTCCGATTTGTTGAGCTAATTCTTGAGAAGGAGCCACAATTAAAGCTTGTAGCGTTTTATCCGCTTTTACTCGCTCCAAAATAGGAACGACATACGCTAATGTTTTACCAGTCCCTGTTGGTGAGATGGCTACAATATCTGTTCCCTCTTTAATCAGTTCTTGTGTCTTTTCTTGTATCGGTGTTAATGTGTGGAAGCCATGTTGCTCCCAAATTGTTTTTGTATTCATATGCGTCCTTTCCGATAACCATTGTTCTTTTGAGTCCTATTCATTTTAACGAAGAAATGCCTATACTTCAAATAGTTTCAACGTTTATTAAAAAAGAGAACTGCTTTTACACAGTTCTCTTTACTATTTTCTATTAAAGTGCCAATTTCTTTTCTAAATATCGTTGGCCTTGCTCGAAAAGCAAACAAATTACCCAGTACATAATCGCCACCAAAATATAAACCGTCATATAGTTTTGTTCACGACCGCCTACAATTTTCGCATTTTGGAAAATATCGGGTAAAGAAATCATCGCAACAAGAGACGATCCTTTAATCATATCCAGTAACACATTACTTAATGGTGGAATTGCAATTCGAAACGCTTGAGGAACGATTACCTTCTGTAACGTTTGACGATAACTCATTCCAAGAGACATCGCCGCTTCCCATTGTCCATTATCTACTGCATCCATTGCCGAACGCAACACTTCAGAAATATAGGCACTACTTGCAATACTAAAGCAAAGAAGCGCACAGACTAAAGCTGGTAACGTGATTTTTAAGAAAGGCAACCCAAAATATAGTAAGAATAAAAATACTAACGTTGGTGTCCCCCGCATAAAGGATACGTGAAAAGTCGCAATCCATCTTAACAAACGAAATCTAGACCGTCTCATTAATACAAGAATAAAGCCTAAAATCGTTCCAAGTATAAAACTCGTCAATGCAACTCCTAATGTATATCCTAATCCACTAAGAATAAACCAAAAGTTATTAATCGCAATATTAATATCGAAAATTTTATTTAACATATTAGTCTACATCTGAAATATCGATTTTTTCTGTTTTGAAATCTTTAGGTTCTGTTACATCTTGGCCAGCGAAGAATTGCTCAGAAATCTTTTTCAATGTTCCATCTTTCTTCATCGCGTCCATTGCTTCATTGAATTTATCACGTAATACAGTGTTGTTTAGTGAAATTGAGAAACTAGAGCTGTATGGGTTAGCATATACACCTTCGTTAATCTTGATGTCGTATTTGTCTTTAGCAAAAGCAACTGCAATTGATTGTAAGTAGTAATCGTTAATGATTACGTCTGTACGGCCGTTTACTAAATCTGACATATATACGTCATTTGTTACGTTGTCATATACGACTAATTCAGCGCCAAGTTTTTTAGCAATCTTCATGTAGTTTGTACTTGCAGCACCAGCAGCTTTTTTACCTTTTACATCTTCCCAAGAATGAATTCCTGAGTTGTCGCTTCCACGAACAACCATTGATGTAAATGAGTACTTATGTGGTGTAGTGTGTAAGTATGCATCGAAGTTTTTCGCACCTTCTTCAATTGAATAGTTTGCGATATCTGTCATCCCACTGTCTAAAGCTGTTAACATTCCGTCAACACCCATTTCAGTAAATTCAACTTTAAGGTTTAAGCGTTTCGCAACTTCCTTCATAATTTCCACATCATAACCAGTTAATTCGTTCTTATCATTATGGAATGATTGTGGATATAAAGTACCTGCAGTTGATACTTTAATGACACCTGATTCAACAATTTTGTCCCAGTTCGCTTGCGCTTCTGAAACTGATACAGTTGTTTCTTGTGTTTTAGTCGTGTTTGCTCCGCATGCTGCTAATAATGTAGCCACAGCAACGAAACCAGCTTTCATCCATTTTTTCATTGGTTTAACCACCTTTTGTTTATTTTTTCAACATAGTGAACGATACCATACTCCCCATTAAAACACAATGAATAAAGCTTGAAAAACAAAATAAAAATGAAACAGATTGTACAACCTGTTTCATTTTGAAATAATATATAGTTATTTACCTAGTTCTTCAAGAATATTTCTGGCTACTCTTTCGGAAATTCCAATAGATTGTAACTCCTCAAGACTGGCTTGTTTCATTGCTGTTATCGTTTTAAAATGACGCAATAGTTTCTTTCTTGTCTGCGGGCCGACTCCATCAATCATTTCCAATTTCGAAGCAAATGTATTTTTACTTCGCACTTGTCTATGAAATGTAATCGCAAATCTGTGAACTTCCTCCTGCACACGTTGAATCAGTTGGAACGCTTGCCCTTTTCTATCTAAATCGATCTCCTTATAGTCTTCACCATAGAGTAATGTAGCGGTTTTATGTTTTTCATTTTTCACCATTCCACATACCGGAATCTCTAGACCTAATTCATCTTCTAAAACTTCAATAGCAGCTCTCATTTGGATTTTACCACCATCCATTAAAATCAAATCTGGAAGTCTGGCACCTTCCCTTAATAATCTTGAATAGCGTCTACGAATGACTTCTTGTGTCGTCGCAAATTCGTGACTTCCGACAACAGTCTTCACTTTAAATTTACGGTAATTCTTCCTGTCTGGTTTTCCATCTTTAAAGACAACCATCGCCGATACTGGATTGGTTCCTTGAATATTCGAGTGGTCAAACGATTCAATAACCGATACCTTCTCTAACCCTAATGCATCTGCAAGTTCTTCTAAGGCACCTTTCGTCTTCAACTGACTTTGCTCTTCTCTTCTAAATTTTTCATTCAGTGAAATCTCACTATTTTGAGTAGCAAGGTCTAACATTCTTTTCTTAGAACCACGTTTCGGTGTCATCACCTTCACTCCGAGCGTTTCTGCTAACAATTCTTTATCTATCGCTTCAGGTACTAAGATTTCTTTTGGAAGAATGTGGTTTTGATCCTCATAAAACTGAATGATAAAGGACAATACTTCATCTTCTATCTGGTCATATATCGGAAACATTGCGGCTTCCCGTTTAATAATTGTCGACTGTCTGAGTAAGAAAACTTGAATCGAAATCCAACCACGATCAACAACATAAGAGAATACATCTCGGTTCGTGAAATCTGCGTTCATAATGTTTTGTTTTTCTACAGTTGCTTCGATGTACTTAATTTGATCACGGTAATCCATCGCCTTTTCAAAATCAAGTCTTTCAGAAGCTTCATTCATCTTCGTTGCTAAATCATCTTTTATCGTCTTAACATCTCCGTTTAGGAAACGTTGAATCTTCTTGATTTGCGTATCATACTCTTCTTTTGAAACTTCATGGTCACAACACCCAATACATTGCCCTAAATGATAATAAAAGCATGCACGTGTTTCGTTCTTTCCACATTTACGAAGTGGATAGATTTTTTGAATGAGCTGTTGCGTTCCTGTTGCTGCAGTGACGTTTGGATAAGGGCCGAAGTAAATCCCCCCATCCTTTTCTACCTTATGAGAAATCACTAATTGCGGATCTTTTTCAGAAGTAATCTTCAAATAAGGATACATCGTTCCTTGTTTTAGTTTAATATTGTAATGCGGTTGATATTTTTTAATCAGGTTAATTTCGAGTAAGAGAGACTCCTTATTGGTCTTCGTCACAATATACTCAAAATGATGAATCTCACTAACCAACTTTTCTGTTTTAGTATCATGCGCTCCTCTAAAATAAGACCGTACACGATTCTTTAGATTTTTCGCCTTTCCGATATAAATAATATCGTCATTGGCGTTACGCATAATATAACAACCTGGTAAATCAGGAAGATTTTTTAATTTACTTTCGATTAATTCACTTGCCATTCAATCTTCCTTTCTAAACATTATCGTTGCCATACAATTTTTTCAAATTCATCTTTTAATTCTCGGTCCATTTCATCTTTATACACTGGATATAAGAATAATCGTACCTCTCTTTTACTCAATAGTTTCAGTGTTTTGAACAGTTCTATCACTTTCAAACGAACAAGATGGTCAGGAAAATGAAGCACTTGCCAAATATAGTCATAATCAATCAGTTGAAACTGAATCATTTTATTTAAGATGACCTCGTGCCATTTCGAGAGTGCGAAGAACTGAGGAGGTAAAACTAAAGTCGAATGTTGTTTCATGTAGTCATAAACTTCTGGTCGCACAACTCCCTTAATATAATCAATCGTTCCTTCAATAAAAACTTTCGAAGTTGATTTCTCGATGTACTCTAATGCCGTTAGCGACAATGGATCTTTTTCGAGCAATTTATTGAACTGTGAGAATCGTAGTTTACTATTCGTTTTACTTAAGGCAAATAAAATAATCGCATCATCACGATCTGCAGCTTTTAAAGACGTCCCTATCAACGATTCCACTTTTGACTGCGTCGACCATATAACTTTATCCACAAGTCCTTTTAAATAATGATATTGATGAAACTCCTCAGATTTCACGTTGTCGAATGCCGTCAATTCTAATTCTAAACAATCTCTCATCCTGTACAATAGAGCCACTGCTTCAATCGTCAATAACCGATTCTTTTTCGTTAAAAACGATAATGGATAAATCGACTCTACCAACCACTGACTAAACATTTTATCAGTAGTTCCATGTAAAATGCAAAGTTGGTAATTACGCTCAACCTCTATAGTCATTTCATGAGCCATAATGACTCTGAGCAATTTCGGATGATACATACAACTTTTAGCAGCAATTGAACGCATGTTGACTTGTTTCATCATCACATTTAACAAATAAAAAGCATCTGTTTTCGTTTGGATTGGGTAGAAAAATAAGTAAAATAAACGTCCATATCCACTTAGAGACGGTTCAAGCTTTTTTAAATACTCTCTCCATTGACTTTCATGAATACAATAAGATTTTGCAAATATAATGTAAAAGGTATACGCGCTATGCTTCTCGAAGTATTGAATCTTCCGTTGCGTTAATTCATTATCGAAGAAAACTAGTAACATCAAAACTATTCTGAATTCCTCTTTTCCTGCAGTTACTTCAAGCAATACCGTTAATCGGTCACACAGGAAATCCTTCATTTCGTCCGATAACTGGTCGATAAACTGCCTCCAATGAATGAGTAATGGTTCAATCCAGTAAATGACAGGGATATCAAACTTTAGGATTCCTTCGCACACTTCTTCATTAGGATTCAATAACTTCGTCATCGCATGATAGAATTGAGGCAATCTATCTTGACTTTTCACTCGTTTCCCGAGTGCAAAAGCAAAAAATTCTCTCTTTCCATCAACGGTATCCTTCATAAAGGTATATGGAATTTTTGGAACTTTTTTTATACTTCGAAGAAACTCTTCGTAGATGGACTGTTTACCCATTTCTATTCCCTCCTACGGCTAGAAACACCAAACACCTATCTAAAACACTATAATGCTACTTTATATACTTCCATTGCTACTTCTGGCGTTAAATCTCCATGCTCAGATAATTTCACTTTTTTATGGCGTATTAATCCATCTACAAGTGCTTGAATTACCTCTTCACCTAAACCAACATCGCTAAAGCGAATTGGAGCTCCTAATGATTTGAAGAATTCTTCAGTTTTAGAAATAGCCCCATCAACGATTTCTTCATCACTTCCTGATAAATTCCAAACACGTTTTCCATATTGCACTAATTTATCAAACTTTTGTTGTTTTCTTACTTTCATCATTGATGGAAGAACAATCGATAATGTACGTCCATGGTCAATACCGTGATTTAATGTGATTTCGTGACCTAACGCATGTGAAGACCAATCCGTTGGAACTCCAAGGTTAATCGTTCCATTTAACGCATTGGTAGCGCACCACATGAATGTTCCACGGTCATTGTAATCAATATGATTCGTATCAATAACACGAGGAGCAATCTCGATTAACGTTTGTAAAATACTTTCTGCATAACGGTCTTGAAGCAAGGCCCCTACTGGATAAGTTAAATAGTTTTCCATTACGTGGATATAAGTATCTAGTAACCCATTCACTAATTGACGAACTGGTAACGTATAAGTCAATTCAGGTTCTAATACTGAAAATACAGGAAATGTCTTTGATCCACGAAAGCTCACTTTTGCTTTTTTCTCAACAAGAGTAATCACTGCACCCGAGTTCATTTCAGAACCTGTTGCGGGAAGTGTTAGAATCGTCCCAAAAGGAACCACTTCTTGCACAGGTAATCCTTTACCTACACCCCAACCAAATAAGTCGACAGGGTCTTCAGTAAAAAGACTTGCTGCAGAAACGAATTTAGTCCCATCGATAACCGACCCACCACCGATTGCTAGTAAATACGTAAAGTTTCCAGCTCGAACTTTCTCAACTGCTTTCATTAATGTTTCAAATGTTGGGTTCGCTTCAATTCCAGAAAACTCATCCCATTCACGGTCTCCTAGTGCCTTAACAGCACGATCAAACGCACCATTTTTCTTAACAGAGCCACCACCATACAGTACTAGTACTTTAGCATCTTTAGGAATTTCATTATCAATATCTTCAATTCTGTTTCTTCCAAATAAAATTTTTGTTGGATTTTGAAATGTAAAATTTTGAATTTCATGTGCCATTACATATCACCTCATTATTTCTTACTTTAATTGTACCAAAACTAATAGACCTATTCTAAAATATCGGCTCTAAAAACAAAATAAACTGGACAATTGTCCAGTTTATGATTCTTAGTCTTTAATTTTTGTTTCAATATATTTTTTGAGACGATCTGCTGAGATTTCTTTTTCTAATTTAGAAACTTCAATAGGACTTAACGTGATTTCGCATGTCATAACGTCATTTTGATCATACGAAACAACGACTTCTCCAACATCCTCTCGTCTTTCTCTTGTCACTTTTGGAAATAACGCTGCTAGTTCCTTTTCAACTTCAAGTGCACAGTGCTCTCTAAGCAAGCGAAACTGTTCTGCAATCACTGTTGGAATATAATAGCAGTCCACTAATGTCATTTCTTCATCTTTAGATTTTCGGTTTGACTTTTTCGCTCTTTTCATAAATGACCTCGTTTCTTTCTTCTTGTCTAGTATACAAAAATTCACTCAAGAAGGCAAAAACATTAAATTTATCCAAAAAATAGGAACCTATTTTCAAAATGCGCGATTTCATGGTAAAATAGCTATGAATTACACTTATAAGGAGATACTATGCTTACAATTAATATGCTAACTCGTGCAGACAGCGTGAAAGGCCAAGGGGTAATGTCTGCGACTGAGGAACAAATAAACCTTGTAACAGAAGGATTAAAGGGATATAACGTTGTTGTGAATCAGCTTAAAATTGCTGATATTAATCATATTCATACGATTAACCCAGATTTTCTTTTTAAATCCTTTTTAAACAATAAAAAGCAACCGACAATTGCGTCAGTTCACTTTTTACCAGAAACATTAGAAAAAAGTATTTCTCTTCCAAAACCTATTAAAGAATTATTCTATAAGTACGTACTCTCTTTCTATAAACAAGCAGACTATTTAGTTACTGTAAACCCTCGTTTCATTGATGATTTAGAAAAGTATGGAGTGGATCGTTCTAAAGTAACATACATTCCAAACTTCGTATCTCGTGAAACGTTCTATAAGATTACAAACCAATCAAAAGCGGAATTACGTAAAAAGTTCGGGTTGAATCCAGATCAATTCACTGTCGTATCTGCTGGACAACTCCAAATGCGTAAAGGAGTTTTAGAGTTTATCGACTTAGCGACTAAAATGCCAGATATCCAATTCGTTTGGGCTGGTAACTTCGCCTTTAAAGGAATCTCCGAAGGTCGTAAAGAGATTATGGAACATATGGATGATCTTCCAGATAACGTTCATTTCCTTGGACTTGTTGAGCGTGATCGCATGAATGAGTTCTTTAATATGGGTGATGTGATGCTTCAACTGTCATTCGAGGAATTATTCCCAATGACGATTTTAGAATCGATGAACGCAAACATCCCACTACTCTTACGTGACTTACCTGAGTACAAACCAATTTTATTTGACTATTATTTAAAAGCAAATAGTCAACAAACGTTTAAAGACGAATTAACAAAACTAAAAGAAGACGCCGATTATTACGCAAAAGCCTGCGAAGGTTCCAAACGCGGCGAACAATTCTATTCAAAAGAAAGTATTCTAGAACAGTGGCAACAATTTTATGATAAAGTTGCAACAGAAAGAAACTTGTTATCATAAAAGGAGAAATAATGACTACAGAAGAAATTAAACAAGGAAAACCTCTTTCCCCTACGGCTCAAAAAGTCATGAACATTGCTTCAATTCTCGGAGCAATTGCGACAGTGGTCTTTATCGTTTGGGCTTGGCAAAAAGGACTATTCACGTCACAAGAGACGTTATCAGCCTACATGCTTCAGGCGGGAATCTGGGGGCCACCAATCTTTATCTTTTTACAAATCTTACAAACTGTTGTTCCAATCATTCCAGGAGCCCTCACTAGTATCGCTGGTGTTTATATTTACGGAAACTGGATTGGAAATGTATATAACTACATCGGTATTGTAATTGGGTCAATCATTGCCTTCTATCTTGCAAGACAATATGGCCAGCAATTCGTAAAATCAATGGTTAGCGAACATACGTATAATCGCTATATCAATTGGTTGGATAAAGGACAATGGTTCGACTACTTCTTTGCATTCATGATGTTCTTCCCTGTTTCACCGGATGACTTCTTATGTATGCTTGCTGGTTTAACAAAGATGACTTATAAGAAATTCATTATTATCATCTTAGTCTTTAAACCATTTACACTGGCTGCCTACACGATTGGGTTACGATTTATTATCGACTGGGTCTGGGCATTCTTTCAATAAGCACAAACAAACCCTTGAGAAATTTTCTCAAGGGTTATTTTTTATGTTAATCTTTCTTTTTAAAGACTTGAACAGTTGCAAGTACAATTCCACTAATAAATACGCTGAGTGTTAAAATAATACCCGCTAATAATAGAGGATTTTTGCTTAAGCTTCTTAACCAGTTCGCAAATGATCCAAGATCACTATCTTCATCAAATGATAAGATTCCACCATTAGATGAACCTTCTGTTGATGAGGCTTCCTCTGTCGTTGTTTCTTCAACCACTTTTGTTACTTTAAATACATTTGACTTAATCTCTTTTGTTAAAGTTGGGAAAGTATGCTCCACAATGATTTCATCTCCAACAAGTTTATATGTTGGTTTCTCATTGCCTCGTGTTAACACTTTAATGTCTTTTTCCACTTTAATCTTTTGACCATCAATTTCATGAACCCCAGCTTTTAACACTGTTTCTTCATGATATTCTGTAAATCCTTTTTCTAAAAGCGCATTTCCGAATTGTGCACGGTAAAATACACTCGTGTTATAGTCGCTCCAGCTACCCACACCCATTAATACTTCAATCAAACGGCGGCCTTTTCCTTTTGCAGTAATGACATGGTTTAATGCAGCATTTGGTGATGAACCTGTCTTAAATCCATCTACATCAAAATATCCTTGAGGCATCCCACTTGCGAGTTGGTTTAGTGTATAGAACGTTTCTTCTACAGGAGTTCCTTCCATTGTTGTAACAGCTGGTTCTCTTGTAATTTCTAAGAATTCCGGATAGTTCTTTAAGAAGTAATACGCTAATGTTGCTAAATCACGTGCTGTTGTTTGGTTGTACTCATCTGGCACACCTTCAACAACATACAATCCACGAAACACTGACACAACAGCCCCACTAGGATTATAGAATTTAGAATTTGTCATTCCTAATTCTTTGGCTTTATCATTCATCATCTTAATGTATTCTTCGTTTGTTTTACTAATCGCGTGTGATAACATCACTGTCGCAACGTTTGAAGAAGGATACATCATCAAATATAGTAAGTCACGAACTGGATATTCAATTCCTGCTCTGATTTGGTTGTTACTAATATCGTCGATTGTAGAAATCGCTCTATCTTCTTCTGTTGCTGTAATTTTAGTATCTAATGTGAGTTTCCCTGCTTTAATCGCATCATACACAAGATACGCTGTCATTAATTTAGTAGTACTTGCAGGATCCCAAGGCTTATCGATATTATCACCATAGAGGATTTGCCCAGTCTCCGCATCGACTAAAATAGCTCCTTCAGGTTTATAGTATTCACTAACATCATACCCATAACGAGCTGTAATCTCGAAAATATCTTCTTCAATCGGAAGCTCTTTCGACTTTGTTGTTGTCGTTGTTTGCTCTGTTGTCTCTGTTGCTACAGTTGTTTCTGGAGCCTCTGTTTGTTCAACAACAGTAGTTCCTTCTCCCGGTTCTTGTGTTGTTTCTTCAGCAGCAATTGGCGCTAAAGCAGAAAGTGCGAATGCACATGTCATTAATCCCAAAAGAAACTTAAATTTACGTTTTTCCATTCCTATCCTCCTTGTAATTCAATTTATTTTACAAAGAAATTCTTAAGATTTCAAATAGAAAGAAGCAAATTCGTAACATTTTTGTAATCTTTACGAAATTTGCTTCCAACTTTTTTCAACATTATTCATTAAATTGTTGAGACGTTCTACTCTTCTTTCTAATATCGAAAAAATTAAAACATTCTCATCATCCAACTCAATCGTACCTAATGCGATTCCCGCTTGTTGTAATTTTGCAGAAACACACTCTAAATACTCTGATACAGAACACTCTACAGAGCAAGTCTGCAATTCTTGCTGTGCGATTCCTTTTAACAACTTTAATTTGGGAAGCTTACTGGCTAAAGTACTAGCATTATCTCTCCAATAAATTTGAGTTGCATAGGATTCTTTTTCAAGTGTTAATAGCATTAGTAACCAATAGTCGTCTTGCGCTTGTTCCAATAGGTCAGCGAACTCATCATTCCAGTCCACATCATCTTCTCGTAGTTCTTCAATCAATAAATCAGGATTATCAAAATAACTCTCTAAAAGTTGTCTGATACGTTCACTATGACCAGTAATGATATCGGCAATTTGATGATAAGCTTCCTCATCAGAATCACTATCCACTTCCACAGATTCACTATAAAACGTTTCTTCCATTTCAAAGTCATCTTTACGTTTATTTTTCCGATTAAATAACCACATAGGTCGCGCCTCACTTTGACTGAGTTCTTTTCCATAGTATATCAAACATATTCCGAAGAATAAATACGAAAAACAAAAAAGCAGAAAGATTTGGCACTGACCCCCGTAAATGAGAATTAAATAAAAACACCTCCAAGTTGGATTTGGTACAATATTATCAAATACGCATGGAGGTGTCTTTTTATGGTTAAAAATCGTGTTGCTTATTCAGCCGATATTAAAAATAAAGCCGTAGAAATGAAATTACAGGGATATAGTACAAAACAAGTAATGCAGGAGTTAAACATTAAAAACAAAACGCAAGTAGAAACATGGTTTAGATGGTATAAAAATGGAGAAACACATCGTTTCCACCAACAGGTGGGTAAACAATATTCTTATGAAAAAGGAATGGCTAAACTTTCTGAAATCGATCAATTAAAATTAGAATTACGAAGAAAAGAAGTTGAATTAGAAATATTAAAAAAATACAAGGAATTGGAAAGGAAGTGTCGCCTCAAGCAGTTGTAAAATTAGTAGAAGAATTGAAAGGTAAATATACAGTTCATTTAATCTGTTTTTGCCTTAATGTACCCATATCTACTTACTACCGATGGAAAAAGAAAGACTTTTCTCCAACCGTTATCGAGGAAACTATTGGTAAAATTTGTAAGAAAAACAAATTTATTTACGGGTACAGAAAGATTAAGCATTTGATTCAGAAGGAATTAAATCAGATTGTTAACCATAAGGTTGTGCAGCGGATTATGCAGAAAAATGGTTGGAATTGTGCCGTGAAAACGAAAAAAGCTATCAAAATAGGTAAACCTTTCTCAATTACTGGCAATACTCTGAATAGAGATTTTTCAGCGGATAAACCTATGCAAAAGTTGACTACTGATATCACATATTTACCTTTCGGCCCTAAACGATTATATTTGTCGTCGATTATGGATTTATACAACGGAGAAATACTAGCTTATACAATTGGTTCTAAACAAGATACTAAGTTTGTATTGGATACTTTAAATCAAATTGACTTACCTAAGGGTGTTCTACTACATAGTGATCAAGGCAGCGTTTATACTTCCGCCGAATACTACAATTTATGTAAAGAAAAAAACATTATCCGCAGTATGTCCCGTAAGGGGACACCCGCAGATAATGCGCCCATCGAAAGCTTCCATTCTTCCCTAAAGTGCGAAGCTTTCTACATAAAAGATGAAGTAATAACTTCATCTTCTATTGTAATTCAAATTGTAGAAAATTACATCAAATATTATAATGAAAATAGAATCCAACAAAAATTGGACTACCTGTCTCCGGTTGAATACCGGAGACGGTAGCCCTAGGGTGTTTTTATTAAATTCTCACTTTTTGGGGTCAGTCCCATTTCTCCTTCTGCTCGTTAATAATTCTAAATTGAATCTCCGTTAAAAATTGAGTTTTTAACGATGACATAATCTACTTTGCGGATAGCTTCAATATCTTTACCACCTGCATAAGAGATTGATGATTGTAAGTCTTGTTGCATTTCGATAAGCGTATCTTGCAACGATCCTTTATAAGGAACGACAATTTTCTTACCTTCAACGTTCTTACGTTCACCTTTTTGGAATTCAGATGCACTACCGAAGTACTCTTTATAAAGCATTCCATTCACTTCTACAGTTTTACCTGGTGATTCTTCGTGACCTGCAAATAATGATCCAATCATGACCATAGTCGCACCAAAACGAATGGATTTAGCGATGTCTCCGTTAGTACGGATTCCACCATCTGCAATCAATGGTTTACGTGCTGCTTTTGAGCACCAACGTAGTGCAGCAAGTTGCCATCCACCAGTACCAAAACCTGTTTTAATTTTCGTAATACATACTTTACCAGGTCCAATCCCTACTTTAGTAGCATCAGCCCCAGCATTTTCTAATTCACGAACGGCTTCTGGAGTACCTACGTTACCAGCAATCACAAAGGCCTCTGGTAAATGTTTTTTAATGTGCTTAATCATGTCAATCACTGAATTTGAATGACCATGCGCAATATCAATTGTAATGTAATCAGGAACAAGTCCATTTTCTTTTAATTCTACAATAAAATCATATTCTTGAGGTTTTACACCTACACTAATTGATGAGATTAATCCACGTTCTTTCATTCGTTTAACAAATGGTAAACGGCTTGCTTCATCAAAGCGGTGCATAATATAAAAATATCCGTTTTCTGCTAAAAATTCAGCAACAGATTCATCAATAACGGTTTGCATGTTAGCAGGAACCACCGGTAATTTAAAGGTGTGTTTCCCTAATTTAACCGTAGTATCACACTCCGAACGACTATTTACAATACATTTATTTGGGATTAATTGAATATCCTCATAATCGAATGCATTTAATTCAAACATTTAACATCCTCCTAATTCGTTAATGCGTACTCATGTAGTATACATGAATTTACGTGAAAATGCATTAAATTCTTTTCAGAATCTTTCAAAAACTTCTTGAATGAAGTCAAACAAAAAAGCCTAGGCGAACCTAGGCTATAAAAGTCTAAATTAGTCTTTTCTGCTTCCGAATAAACGTAAGATATCTAAGAAGATATTGATGAAGTCTAAGTATAATTCTAATGCACCTAGAATTGCAATCCCTTCAAGAGCTGATTGTCCTTCGTAGTAGTCATACATATTTTTTAATTTTTGAGTGTCATACATTGTTAACACAGTGAATACTACTAATGAGATACCAGACATAATCAATTCAACTAATGAACTATGGAAGAAGAACAAGTTAATCAAGCTAGCAATGATTAACCCTAATAAAGCTCCCATTGCTTGACGACCAAAACTTGTTAAGTCTTTCTTCGTTGTAAATCCAACGATTGATAAACCTGCGAATAACGCACAAGTAGAAATAAATGCTTGTACGATACTTCCTAACTCATAAACTTGTGTTACTATGAAGAATGTAAATCCTGTTAATGCTGCATATAAACAATATGAAACAATATAACGAATTGGTCTACCAAGTTCTTCATAATTTGGACGCATTACAAATACAAGTATTAATTGCGCAATAAAGATAACCCACATTCCGTATCCACGAGTCGTTACCATGAAATTGAAGAATGCACTATAAAGCGCTGGAACTGTACTGAATAGGTAAGCAACTAAAGCAGAAATTGCTAGTCCTCCAAACATCCAAGCATACACTTTCATGAAAAATTGATTGCGCCCAGCAATACTGGATTCAACACCATAATGATTATTTTCCATTATTTCGCCTCATTTCAAATTTTATTATAGATGTATTATAGCATATCTTTTACTAAACCGTAAATAAATTGTTCTGGTTCAAACGGTTGTAAATCGTCCATTTGCTCCCCTAATCCGATAAACTTCACTGGAATGTTTAATTCATGACGAATTGAGAGGATTACCCCACCTTTTGCAGTTCCGTCTAATTTCGTTAAAATCAAACCAGTAATGTTAATCGTCTCACCGAATTGTTTCGCCTGAACAAGAGCATTTTGACCAGTTGTTGCATCTAACACTAATAATGTTTCATCTGCACCTGTTTCAATTTCACGAGAGATAATACGATTCATCTTCTCTAACTCTTTCATCAAGTTCACTTTGTTTTGAAGACGACCCGCTGTATCGATTAATAAGTAATCAAAATTTTCTTCTTTGGCTTTCTTAATCGCATCGAATACAACAGATGATGGATCTCCACCTTCACGCCCTGATACAACAGGAACGCCCACACGTTCTCCCCATACTTCTAATTGTTGGATAGCGCCGGCACGGAACGTGTCTCCAGCAGCAAGTAATACTTTATTACCTTCTTGTTTTAATCTCCAAGCGATTTTACCGATTGTAGTTGTTTTACCAACCCCATTCACGCCGACAAACATTAATACGGTTGGGCGACCTTCCGCTTTCTTCAATGCAGATAAGTTGTCTTCCCCTTTTTCGTAAATATCGACCATCTTCTCAATGATGACCTCTTTTACTTGGCCTGAAGTCGTTGCATTTTGCAGACGAACTTCATCACGTAAGGCGTCTGTAATGGCTAATGTCATTTCAAAACCAACGTCTGATGAAATAAATGTTTCTTCTAAATCTTCAAAGAAGTCTTCGTCGATTTCTCTGAAGTCTGCTAGAAATTCGTTTAAACGATCAGAGAAACTACGACGCGTTTTCTCCATCCCTTTGTCATATTTCTCAATGACAATTGACTCTTTCGTCTCCTCATGTTTAATGACTTCATCTTCACCGGTAAAGGCACGTTTAATTCGATCAAATAATCCCATATTTTCCCCTCACTTTACGCTTGTTTATTCATTTCAATAATATGATAAATGGCCTGTGCAACACCTGATTCTTCATTGGTTGCTGTAACATATTTTGCCACATCTTTGACTTCTTTAGAACCATTTCCCATCGCCACTGGATAACCGACAACAGTTAACATTGGTAAGTCGTTTTCCTCGTCACCACACGCTGCCATTTCATCTAATGAAATTCCTAGAATTTCTCCTAACATCTTTAATCCGTTTCCTTTTGAAACATGTTTAGGAACGACTTCTAATAAGAATGTTCTTGATTTCATACAGTTGAAGCGTTCGAAGAATTCTTTTGGTAATTTTGCAATTCCTTCATCCAAGATATCTTGAGCGATACAAAGAACAGCTTTATTAAAGATATGTCCTTCTTCAAAATCTTCTGGATTCTTTTGTTCAAATGTAATTGGGTGAGGTAATGTGTTATAAATTGACGGACGTCCTGCTGGAGGCGTTGGCTCGTAAGCTCTCACCGTATCAATCATCACTAATGGAAGACCAACTTTTGTGACTTCTTCATGGCAATACTTCATATCTTCAACAGTATGTCCTGTTTCATAGACGATTTCTCCATGTTTAGTTTTTTGAATCAAACCACCATTGAAGTTAATCGCGTAATCATCGTCCCCCATTAAGTCTAAATCTTCCAGTAAGTGAACAATACTTACAATTGGTCTACCAGTACAAAGAACCACTTTAATTCCATTTTCTTTGGCCAATTTAATGGCTTTTTTATTTTCTTCCGTTATTTTCTTTTCACCAGTTAATAATGTTCCATCTAAATCTAGTGCAATTAATTTAATCAACTATAAAACTCCTTTAAGCATTTCTGCTTTCATTATACACTCATTGAACGTATCTCTTATAGTATACCACAAAACAAGCCATTCGTATTAAAAAAATAAGAGGTAGCACACGTTTGCCACCTCTTATTTCCTATTTTGCTTCTTCTAATTCATCGAAGTCTTCAAACTTAACTGAAGCAAGTTTTGAGACCCCAGATTCTTGCATCGTTACTCCATACAATACATCTGCTTCTTCCATCGTACCACGGCGGTGCGTAATTACGATAAATTGCGTACGGTTTGTAAATTCTTTTAGGTAACGACCATAACGCGCTACGTTCGCCTCATCCAGTGCTGCTTCAACCTCATCGAGTAAGCAGAACGGAACTGGCTTCACTTCTAAGATTGCAAATAGTAATGCAATAGCGGTAAAGGCACGTTCCCCACCAGAAAGTAGACTGAGTGACTGAAGCTTCTTACCAGGCGGTTGAGCAATAATCTCAATCCCTGTCTCAAGTAAGTTATCCGGATCCGTTAACTCAAGCGTTGCACGTCCACCACCAAATAAGCGTGGGAATGTGCGCTCAAATTGAGTACTTACGGCATCAAACGTTGTCTTGAAGCGTGTAGTTACTTCCTCGTCCATTTCCGTAATCGTTTCTTCCAGCGTTTGTTTTGCTTCTAGTAAATCTTGTTGTTGCGCTGTTAAGAATGTAAAGCGTTCTTGTACCGCTTCAAACTCTTCAATCGCTAATAAGTTTACTGCACCCATTTGTTCAATTTGTTGTTTTAGGCTACGAACGAGTTTCGAAGCTTCTTCAATCGACATGTCTAGTGTTGTTTTAGCAATTGCTGCTTCAAACGTTAATTCGTATTCTTCACTCAAGTACGTTAATTTTTGGTCAATCGAGATTTCGAAACGATTCGCTTTTGTTTCTAATCGTGTTTGATTTTTCAACTGATCTTGTAATTGATGTTGCGCTTGAGTTCTAGCAGCTTCTGACTGTTTTACATGAATTTCAAGAGCAGCACGTTCCTCACGTAATTCCTTAATCAGTGCATCTAATTCATCCACTTGATCTTTTAACGCATCAAACTCTTCTTGAATCTTCGCATAAATCGCTTCGTCTTCCTCTTGGTTACGAGATTGTTCGGATTTCTTAGAATGTAATAATTCAATCTGATCTTCTAAGCGAGTCTTTTGAAGTTTCGTTTGATGAATTTCACGTTTTTCTTGGTTAAATTGCTCTTGTACACGAGCACGATTGGTTCCAAGTTCTTGCAATTCTTTTTGCTTTTCTTGAATTTGTTGAGTCTTATCTTCATTCGATAATTGAAGGTAATCCAATTCTTTTTTCAAGGCTGCATTTGCTTTTTGAAGAGCCACCAATTTCTCATGGTTTTCAACATATTGCTCTTCCAATTGCTCATATGCTTCAATCAATTCATCCATTTCAAATTGGTTTGCTTGTTGAATACGTTCATGCTTTTTAACTTCTTCAAGAGCAAATCTTGATTGGAATTCTAATTGGTTTAAGGTTTGTTCCAATTGAGTATGACTTGCATTTAATTCGCGATACTCTTCTTCTAGCTTGTTCTTTTCAACTGTCACTTTTTGGAACTGTGCTGATAATTTTTCGTATTCAGCCTTTGCTTCTTCAAATTGCTTCGTCACTGTTTCTAGTTGACTGTTACGTCGAACGAGTGACTGTTGGCCAGAGTTCTTAGAAGCTCCCCCTGTCATCGAACCACCTGCGTTTACGACATCCCCTTCAAGTGAGACAATACGATAGCGGTAACCGAGTTGTTTCGCTAAAAGTTGTGCTACTTCTAAGTTTGTTGTCACAAGTGTAGTTCCAAGTAAGTTTTTAATAATCGAAGCATATTTATTATCAGTTGAAACTAGTTCACTTGCGATACCAATAAATCCGTCGACTTTTTTCGCTTGGTTTAATACAGTATCTGGTACTTGTTTTTCTTTAATAATTGATAAAGGTAAGAACGTTGCACGGCCTAAACGATTCGTCTTCAAATACGTAATCGCTTTGGCAGCAGCCTTCTCATCGGTTACAACGATATGTTGACTCGTCGCTCCTAGCGCAATATCAATCGCCGTTGTTAATTTCTCATCTACACGGATCAGTTCCGCTACAGAATTCACCACACCTGGCAACTCAGATTTGTGTTTCAGAACTTCACGAACCCCTTGATAATAACCAGCGTAGTCTTCAGAAACTTGTTTTAAGCTTCGAACCGTCGCTTGTAATTGTTGAAGATGGCGTTCTTTTTCCATGCCTTCACTTGAAAGAGTTGCATGTTTCTCATTCACTTTTGCTAATTTTTCTCTAAGCTTGGAAAGTCGTTTTTCAGAAGCGGCTTCTTCTTTGGTGAGTTCTTCAATTTTCTCAACAAAGTGGTTGGCTTTTTCTTCTAAAGCACGATGTTCTTCATCAAAGGAATCAAAACGCTCCGTCATTTTTTCTTGAGCGTTTTGGTTTACTTCCATTGACTTCTCGAGGTTCTTCTCTTGGTTCATTAAACGTGAGATTTCTTGTAATTGCTCAATATAACGATTTTGAAGCTCTTTAACGCTTTCCTCGTTACTTTGACTTAATTGGTCTAACTCTTCTACTAATTGGCTCCAAGCCTCTTCTACGTTCTTTAATTCAACCTTACGTTCTACTTGATTCTTTTCAAGAAGAGCTAATTTTGCTTCCACTTCTTCTAACTCACGAAGAGCAGCAGCTAGTGCTTCTTGATTTTCCTCATCACTACGTTCCGCAAATTGACGACGTTGCTCAAAGACTTTACGTTGACCATCCAATTGTTCTACTTTTTGGATTAATTCGACGTATTCTTCTTGCTTGGCATCGAGTTCTTCGTTACGAGCTTCAAGTTTTACTTGGTTTTCCTCGATATCAACTTGAAGGTTTTCTAATAGCGCTTCTGTTTGCGCTAATTGCTCTTGCAGTTGCTCTACTTCTTGAAGGGCTACTTTCCACTGAGCGTTTAATGTTTCGATTTCAACCGCCAAGAGGGCTGTTTCGACATCTTCTAACTGTTCTTTCTTAGAAACGTACGCAATCGCCTTTTCGCGTTGCTCTTCCAGCGGTGCTAATTGGCCTTCAATCTCATGAAGAATATCTTCCACACGATTCAAGTGATCTTGTGTTTGATTCAATTTACGTTGCGCTTGATTTTTACGGTCTTTGTATTTTAAAACTCCAGCTGCTTCTTCAATAATCATTCGACGTTCTTCAGGTTTTTCGTTAAAGATTTGCTCTACTTTCCCTTGCGAAATCAAAGCAAATGAGTCTTTCCCTAACCCTGAGTCCATCATTAAGTCTGTAATGTCTTTCAAACGAACTGGTTTCTTGTTAATTAAGAAATCACTTGCCCCATTACGATTCAAACGACGCGTTAACACGACTTGCGTTTGATCCGTTGCCAACACTTTGTCTTCGTTGTTGATATACAGATTCACTTCGGCGATATTCACTGGCTTTCTTGTTTGAGAACCTGCGAAAATAACGTCATCCATCCGTTTCCCACGTAAACTCTTAGCCGATTGTTCCCCAAGAACCCACTTAATCGCTTCAGAAAGATTCGACTTTCCACTACCATTAGGTCCCACAACCGCAGTCACGCCTTTATCGAATTCAATTGTTGTCTTATCGGCAAATGATTTAAATCCCGACATTTCAATTTTCTCTAATTGCATGCTTTAATCCTTTCTTTCTATGAAAGCGAACCCTGTGTTAGTTCTTCCATAGTCAATTTTGCGGCCATTTGCTCGGCTGCCTTTTTCGTTTTGCCACTCGCAGTTTTGTATTTCTTCCCATCCACAGTTACTTGAACGGTAAATACTTTATCGTGCGAAGGTCCTTCTTCTTTAATCAATTCATAACGAATATGAACCGTACCATTTTGTTGCAAATACTCTTGTAACTCTGTTTTGAAATCAGTAATCAGTTCATAACGTCCATTTTTAATTTTAGGAACAATCACTTGGTCTAAGAAGCGTTGCACTTCTTCCATCCCTTTATCAAGATAAAGAGCACCGATAAACGCCTCGAACACGTCACATAAAACAGCTGGCTTTTCATGCCCACCGCTAAGTGTTTCTCCCTTACCTAGTAATAAATACTCATTCAGAGAACATTCCTTTGCAAGCATCGATAAGCTATCTTCGCAAACGATTTGTGCTCTTAGTTTCGTTAATTGTCCTTCTTTAAAATGAGGAAATTGTCTAAAAAGCCAATCCGAAATATTGAGTTCTAAAACGGCATCTCCAAGAAACTCGATGCGCTCGTTATAGATTCCCTTCATTTCTTTATGCTCATTGGCATACGAAGAGTGAGTCATCGCTTCGACGAGCAATGCCTCGTTTTTAAACGAAATATCGAACTTCTCTTTTAAAATTGCTGAGAGTGCTTTTATCTCTTTCATGATGGCCTCCTGAAAAATTCCTTATCTTCAATATTATACGCGTTTTGGGGTTAGATTACAAATTTACACCACAAAAAACGGCTTGAATTCAGAGTTTCAAGCCGTTGATTATTTTTATTTACGATACCCTTTTACGCAATATTGATTTTTCTCTTCGTCATAGTTTAATGACTCGACTAGAGTACGCTGTTGAAGCTGATTTAACTCTTTCGTCTGAGTCACGTCTAACCACTCTTCATAGTAAGTCATTTGCGCTTTTACTTGTTCTTTTAGGAATGCTTTTAATCGTTCCACATCTGCTTCATTTACTGCAGAAATTTGAATCGATGGATAAAGGTTAGGCTGGAATTCGCCTTCGATTAAGTCTGTCTTATTATAGACTGTCACCATTGGAATTTCTTGCATTTCCAAGTCGTTTACTAAATCGATAACCGTCTTTTCATGTAGGGAGAACTGCACGTTTGACGCATCCACCACATGAACTAATAAATCGACATCGGCACTTTCTTCAAGCGTCGATTCAAACGCATGAATCAATGTCGTTGGTAACTCTTGGATAAAACCTACAGTATCCGTTAAAGTCACTTCGAAATTCGGGAACAAGTCCACTTGTCTAGTTAATGGATCCAGTGTCGCAAACAATTGGTCCATTTGGTAAGTACCCGCCTGCGTTAATTGATTTAAAATCGTGGACTTTCCAGCATTCGTATATCCGATTAATCCAAGTTGGAATCCATTAGAACTCTTTCTCTTCTCCCGTGAACGCTCACGATGTTTCTTAATTTGTTCTAACTGTTCTTCGATATCTTGGATTTGCTTACGAATATAACGTCTATCAGTTTCCAAGCGTGTTTCCCCTGGACCACGAGTACCAATACCCCCACCTTGACGAGACAAGCCTTCACGTTGACCCGAAAGACGAGGTAGTAAGTAGTTTAATTGTGCGAGTTGTACTTGAAGTTTCCCTTCTTTAGAACGAGCACGCATCGCAAAAATATCTAAAATCAATTGCACTCGGTCAATGATACGACAGTTAATCGATTCATTGAGATTTTTCACCATCGAACCTGTGAGCGATTGATAGAATACAACAAGGTCCACTTCTAGTTCATCGACAAGATGGCTGATTTCTTCCACTTTTCCTTTTCCAACAAGGGTACGTCCACTAATCGACTCACGTCTTTGGGTCACGGTAGCCACCACTTCACCCATCGCTGTATCGACCAATTGAGCCAGCTCTTGGTTAGCATATGCGAAATCCTCATCCGTTTGCGTCGTTTGTACGCTTACGATTAATACGTGTTCTCTTTGTTCCATTCTATCCCTCCTCTACAAAAGCTGATAGTTCTTCTAATAGTTCTTCTAATAGTTCTTCTTTATCTTTTGAATTCTCTAATAAATTCACCCAACGAATTTGCGGTAGTCGATTTCTAAACCACGTTAATTGTCGTTTGGCGTATCGTCTTGAGTTTTGTTGAATGGTCGAAATAATCGCCTCACGCGACTGTTCCCCTTCAAAATACGGAATCCATTCCTTATATCCAATTCCACTAATCGATTGGATATCTAGACCTTTTGATTTTTCGTAAAGGTCTCTTGCTTCTTCTTCAAGACCAGCCTCACTCATCAGTTCTACACGCAAATTGATGCGCTCATATAGAAGTGCTCTATCGGTATTTAAACCAATAATAAACGCATCATAGTGCGGCGTCTTTTGAATTTCTAGGCTTGAAAACTTCTTACCGGTCGCATGAATCACTTCTAGCGCACGAATCACCCGTCTAGGATTATTGACCGAGATCTTTGCAGCGGCTTCTGGATCTACGGCATTCAATTCATTCCAAAGAACCTCAGAGCCTTTATCTTCCAGTTCTTTTTCTTTTAATAAACGATAGTCTGAATCATTCGACCCTTCGCCACTATAATGAAATCCATATAATAGACCTTCGATATAGAGTCCTGTTCCACCAACGATAATCGGTAGTTTTCCACGACTCGTAATGTCTGCAATAGCTGCTTCTGCCTTCTCTTTAAAGTCACTTGCAGTAAAAGGTTCATCCCACTCACAAATATCGAGCAAGTGGTGAGGAACGCCTTCTTTTTCTTCCTCAGTAACTTTTGCTGTCCCAATATCAAGACCTTTATACACTTGAAGCGAGTCTCCATTAATGATTTCGCCATTGAAGTGTTTTGCTAGTTCAATACTGAGAGCTGTTTTTCCTACCGCAGTTGGTCCCACGATTATAATAATTTTTGGTAGCTTATCGCTCATAGTTCTCCTTTAATTGTAACGCCTTTTCCGGATAGTCAGTAAAAATAGCTTCAATCTGTAGTTCAAAGCAACGGTTAATGTCTTTATCTTCATTCACGGTCCAAACACGTAAAGGCAACTGATTCTTATTCCATTCAAGCGTCCAATCGAGCAACTTCAAGTCAGGATGATACGATTCTTTTTTAAGCATGGCATCCCCTTTATTTGCCCACTCTTCTGACTCAAAGAGAAGCCCAATTTCTTGAGAAGGATTTGCTTGTTTCAGTTCAACTAGTGTATAAGGATTAAAACTTGAATAGACAATGGCAAATGGCCAATCCTTAGTACTTTGCAATGCTAGACATTTCTCAACGAGACCTTCATATTGAATAACATCTGTTTTTAACTCAATATTTAATTGACCATTGAAACCTAGCTCTTTCAGCAATAGGAGTACTTCTTCAAGAGATGGAATCTTCTCGCCGGCAAACGTCTCATTAAACCAACTCCCTGCATCCATTGCTTTAATTTCTGCAAGCGTTAGGTTTCTAATTTCTCCAGTTCCGTTGGTTGTACGATCAACCGTTTCATCATGAATCACAACTAAATGTCCATCCTTTGTTAAATGGACATCGAGTTCAATACCGTCACTTCCCACACGCACTGCTCCCTTAAATGAAGCAAGTGTGTTTTCCGGATGAGTCCCTTTACTTCCTCTATGTGCAAAGATTTTTGTCATTTGCGTTCACCTTCTGCTCGTGTATCATTTTCCTGCTTAATTGCGTTTGAAATTTGTAATAATTCTTTTGCATTTTCAAGTGTTAATGCGGTAATTGTCGTACCTGAAAGCATACGTGCAATTTCTTCAGTACGCTCTGCTTCGCCCATTACTTTAAGAATCGTATGCGTACGTTCGCCTTCTTCCACTTTTTCAATATGAATATGCGTATCCGCCATGTTTGCCACTTGTGGTAAATGCGTAATACTCAACACTTGAGCGTATTCTGAAATGTAGTGCATCTTCGAAGCAATCGCCTGCGCCACACGTCCGCTGACACCCGTATCCACTTCGTCAAAAATAATCGTTCCAACGAGTTGTTCTTTCGTGAAGATGGATTTCATCGCTAATGTAATACGCGACAATTCCCCACCGGAAACAATCTTGCTAAGAGGTTTTAATGGTTCCCCTTTATTCGTTGAAATATAAAACTCAACAATGTCAATTCCTGTTTCGAGTAATGCTTCCGAAGTCTTAAATTGGATGGCAAATTGCGCATTCTCCATGTAGAGACCGTGCAATTCACTCACAATATCTGATTCTAAGCGTTTGGCTACTTTACGACGAATACTTGAAATCTTCTCTGCAATCCCAAAGGCTTCAAGAGTGACCTGCTTCAACACTTTTTCTGTTTCAGCAATCAATGCTTCTTTATTTTCAATCTTATTCAAAGCATCTCTTGCTTTATCTTGGAAGGCTAGAATCTCTTCTGCATCATCCCCATATTTACGTTTTAATTGATAGTAAACATCGAGACGTTCTTCGATAAACGCCAGGCGTTCTTCATCAAATTCAGCATTTTCAATTTCATGACGAATCGCACTCGCGGCATCTTGTAATTGATAGTAAGCCTCGCTCATTTGTGTAGAGAGTGTCTTAAAGCTTGTTGAAATCAACTCTAGGCTTTCCACTTCACGTGTCGCTTCTCCGATGGCATCGACGCTTGAATATTCTTCCCCTTCAAGAGCAGCAAGAGCTGTTTGAAGTGCCGTTTGGATTTTTTGGAAGTGCGTGAAGTATTCTTTTTCTTCACTTAATTGTTCTTCCTCACCCACATAAATATTGGCTTCTTCGATTTCTTGCAATTGGAATTTCAACATATCTACGCGTTGTGCATCTTCTTTTTCTGCTGTTTGAAGCGCTCTGAGTTCTTGTTTTGCAGCAACCACTTTGTCGTACGCCTCGTCATATTCAGCTATTAAATCGCCCATTTGATGGTGTGCAAACTCATCTAATAACCCTAAATGTTTCTCTTCGTTTAATAAAAGAAAATGCTCATTTTGGCCATGAATATCGATTAAATAAGGTCCGATTTGTTTAAGGAGCGCCACTGTGGCTAACTGTCCATTAATACGACAGTTTGATTTCCCATTTTGCAATAGTTCACGTTGAATCATTAATTCGTCTTCAATAACTTCAACCCCGAATTCTTGCAGCTTTTCAACAACGGCTGGATCCTCAATTCGGAATACCCCTTGAATCAAGGACTTTTCTTCACCATAACGAATCATTTCGAGCGATGCACGTTCACCAATTAATAGGCCCACCGCATCAATAATAATCGATTTACCAGCGCCCGTTTCCCCGGTTAAAACCGTCATCCCTTTTTCAAACGTACACTGAACTTCTTCGATAATGGCAAAATTCTTAATATAAATCTCTTGAATCAAGTTCGTCACCCTTTACTTTTTTAATCGTTGCGCTTCTTTAACCGTCTCACGCGCGAGTTCTTCAAACGAATGAACCTCACTAGGAGCCGTATTTTTCAAATGCGCTAAAAATTCAATATTCCCACTTCCACCAGTGATTGGTGAATACGTTACTTTTTCGACAGTGAATCCAATTTGTTCACTGAAGCTTAAAATATCTACTAATACATCTTCATGTACTTTTGGATCGCTGACAATTCCTTTTTTCCCGATGCGTTCACGACCTGCTTCGAATTGCGGTTTAATCAATACAAGCACGTCTCCGCCTTCTTTTAGAATTGGTTTTAATGGCGGTAAAATAAGCTTTAATGAGATAAAAGATACATCAATCGAAGCTACATCTGGTTGTCCTTTTGTGAAATCATCTGGAGTTGCGAAACGGAAATTCATACGCTCCATGACAACGACACGCTCATCTTGGCGAAGTTTATAGTCTAATTGGTTATACCCCACATCGAGTGCATAACTTTGTTTAGCACCGTTTTGTAAGGCCGCGTCAGTAAATCCACCAGTCGAAGCACCGATATCTAATAAAATCTTTCCATCGACACTGACATCGAATTCTTTTAAAGCTTTTTCTAATTTCAAACCGCCACGAGACACATATTTCAACGGTTCACCTTTAATCATTAATGAACTCGTCACAGGAATTTTCTCCCCTGGTTTATCGTATCGGTTATGATTTACCGCATCCACGATTTGTCCAGCCATGACAAGTCGTTTTGCTTTTTCTCTGGAATCTGTCAATCCCTGTTGGACGACTAGAATATCCACACGTTCTTTTTCCATTTGTTACTCCTATATTTCTAAATACGTTAAAAATTCAACGAGTAGCGCCTTTGTTTGTTGATTTGCTGGTGTAAACTCAACTTCCTCTAACGTACGCTTACAAGACGAAATTTCGCTTGCTAAGGCATCTTTTGCGCCTTCTACTCCTAAGAGACTAGGATACGTATTTTTACTAAGTTCTGAATCCTTACCTGTTTCTTTACCAGTTTGCTCACTTGTCCAGCACACATCTTGCAAGTCGTTTTGAATTTGGAATGCTAGGCCAAAGTGAGTCGCATATGAAACAAAAGCTTCTTTCATCTTCGCATCATCGATAAATAGATTTCCAAGACGAACAGCAGCTAGTAATAACTCGCCTGTTTTCTCACGATGGATTTCTTTCATTTGTTCCAAAGTAATCGTCACTTCTTCACTAGCAATATCTTTCATTTGCCCTGAAATCATGCCACTCATACCAGAAGCTGTTGATAAAATCTTCACGGCTTCCACTAACTGATTCGCTTCTAAATTAGCATTCGCAGCAACCTCAAATGCTAATGTAAGTAATGCATCCCCTGCTAAAATCGCAGTCGCTTCGTCAAACGCCTTATGCACAGTTGGACGGCCACGACGCAGGTCATCATCATCCATTCCTGGTAAGTCATCATGAATCAGAGAATACGTATGAATCATCTCTAATGCACATGCTAAGTCTAATGCTGCTTTATTTCTCGATGTACCAGAAGCCCCAACTGCTAGTGTTAAAAGCGGTCTAATACGTTTCCCACCGGATTGAACCGCGTATAGCATCGCTTCTTTTAGGCGTGAATCTGAAGTTCTTTTTTCAATCAGCTGCGTTAAATGAAGTGCTACGTCTTGTTGAAGTTGTTGAATAACATCCTTCACCATACGACTATGCCTCTTTTCCTTCTGCATTCACTGTAATCATTGCACGAACGGTTTCTTCGGCTTTTGTCAATGTTTCATTACATAACTGGCTTAATTCCATTCCTTCTTTAAATTTATCAAGCGCTTCGTCTAAAGGAACATTTCCGCTTTCTAATTGGCGCACGATTTGTTCTAAGGCACCCATTGCTTCTTCGAATTTCATTTCTTTTTTAGCCATTATAAACTCTCCTTATTTTTTGCTGTGACAGTAGCATTCACTAAACCATCACTGAGTCTGATTTCAATTGGTTGTTTTTCTTCAATTTGGTCAATAGATTTTACGATATCGCCGTCTTTAAATACGATACCGTAACCACGTGTCATAATCTTTAATGGACTGAGTAAATCTAATTTCTCCACTAATTGTTGGAATCTGATTTGCTTATCTTGCAAGTAATTTTGATTGCTATCAACTAATTGCTTATGCAACCATTCGAGTTTTTGCTTTTGTTGAATTAAGATTTGTTCTGGCGACACTAATTGCAGGCGGTGCGTAAATTGCATCGACTGTTGTTTTGCCAAGTGAAGTCTTTGTTGCATGCCTTGCATCAATTTTAATCGCAGTTGATCGACTTGTTGCGCATAGACTTCATACATCCGCTCTGGTTTTACAAAAATACCAGATTTCTCTAGCTTACTTAATAACTCCTTACGAGTATTCAACTGATTAAGCATCGTGGTTTGCAAACGTCCTGTTAAATTTCCAAGTGTTAAATGAATGTCATTTAAGACCGGCGTTGCAAGTTCTGCTGCGGCAGTTGGTGTCGCTGCACGTTGGTCAGAAGCAAAGTCTGTTAAGGTCGTATCTGTTTCATGCCCCACACTTGAAATGATTGGGAGGGAGAATGAAGCAACGCGTCTAACGACTGGTTCTTCATTAAAGGCCCACAAGTCTTCGATGGAACCACCACCACGACCAATGATAACCACATCGGCATCCGACTGTTCTACTAAGTCCAAGTTTTTAAGAATGCTTGGAACTGCGTGTACTCCTTGTACCACGGTTGGATATAACACGAGTTGTGCGATTGGAAAACGTCGAGCAACTGTTGTTTGAATATCACGGATAACTGCACCTGTATCACTCGTTAAAATCGCAATTTTCTTTGGAAATACGGGAATTGGTTTCTTCGGTCCAGCAAATACGCCTTCTTCAGTTAACTTCTTCTTCAACTGTTCGTAAGCTTGATAAAGTGCCCCAACACCATCTGGTTCCATATGCTCGATAATCATTTGGTATTTCCCAGATTTCTCATAGACCGTAACGCGCCCAATCACAAGAACCTTCATTCCTTCTTCTGGTTGGAATTGAATTTTCTTATAGGCACCTTGGAACATCGTTGCTGCGATAATCGCATTTTCATCTTTTAAGTTGAAATACTTATGCACACTATTTTTATTAAAGTTCGAAATTTCTCCCGTCAAATAAACGCGGTCTAAGTGCGGATCACGGTCAAATTTAGTTTTTATATACTTCGTCAACGCGGTGACGGTTAAGTATTCTTGTTCCATGTCCTACCCCTTCTTACTTTTTGCATTTTTAACGGTTTGCGCTAGTAACATCGCAATGGTCATTGGACCTACGCCACCAGGCACTGGTGTAATCGCACTTGTGAGTGGCGCCACTTCTTCAAATAAGACGTCTCCACAAAGTTTTCCTTCCTCATTACGGTTAATGCCGACATCAATGACAACGGCCCCTTCTTTTACGAAGACTTTTGTAACAAGACCAGCTTTTCCTACGGCACTAATCAAAATATCAGCGCGTTTAGCCACTTTTTCTAAATCTTTAGTACGGCTATGACAAACTGTCACTGTCGCACCGTGATTCAACCCTAGCAATGCCATTGGACGGCCGACAATTGTACTTTGGCCGATAATGACCATCTCTTTTCCAACAAGGTCGATATCATATTCTTTGAAGAACTCCATGATTCCTTGTGGTGTACATGGAACAATCGATTCATCCTTTTGTAGTAACTTCCCTAAGTTCACTGGATGGAACCCGTCCACATCTTTTTCAGGAACAATCGCTTCTAAGACTGCATCTGTATCGATATGTTTTGGCAGAGGCAATTGCACTAAAATCCCATGGACGCTAGCATCATGGTTGAGTGTATTCACGTATTCTAATAGTTCTTCTTGTGTTGTTTCTTCACTGAGGCGAATCACGTTTGAATGAATGCCTACTTCTGTTGCTGCACGTTCTTTGTTACGCACGTACACTTGGCTAGCTGGGTCTTCTCCAACGAGAATGACCGTTAGCGAAGGTGTGACTCCACTCTTGGAAAGCTGTTGCACTTCCTCTTTTAGTTCTTCTCTTATTTTTCCAGCTAATGCTTTCCCATCTAGAATTTGCGTCATAGAAGCCTCCTTTTTCAAAAATAATATGTAATGTTGATAAAAATAAAATATGTATGGTGAAATTAACAAATGTGTGAATTATCATATATGATAATTTTTTAGTGCATTCAATGGGGTGTGACATGACTTAGGCGCGGGGGTTTATTGACTTTCTTTTCATCACTCGTGATTCAAGAAAGTCTAATAACCTGTGCGAACGCAAGACAACGAAGCAGAATATTCTCGCACTGTGAGAATATTCTTAGCTTCTGTCTTTCTGCTTCACATCCTTTATAGTTGAACTCGGGCTCACATCCTGTTTTTAGTTGAGCTCGCAATCGTAGAAATGGCGTGCGTTTCCCGAAACATCCGCGGAACGTTTCACGTTCCTTCCGGTGTTCCGGTCCAACGTTCCATTTCTGAGCGCGATTGCTCACATCCTTTGTAGTTGAACTCGGGCTCACAGGACTGACGTCCACTTCCTGATATGTCCGCACGACTCGTTCCGAGTCCCTTGTGGCATATCAGTCCAGTGTTTCAGTCCTGAGCGTTCGCCCTCGTATCCTTTAAAAAAGAGTCTGAAACTGTTGCTTCAGACTCTTCGTGTAGTAGAATCTTACCCGTTTACTAAGTTTGATAAGATACCATTAATAAATTTCGCTGATTTTTCGTCACTGTATGTTTTTGCGATTTCAATTGCTTCGTTTAACGCTACAGTTTGTGGAACTTCTAATTCTGGAGAAGTCATTTCGAAGATAGCTACTCGCATGATGATTAAGTCTAAACGAACGATACGGTTTAGCTTCCATCCTTTTAAGTACTTTTCGATTAACGCGT
This sequence comes from Granulicatella sp. 20925_1_45, assembly GCF_041433555.1. NCBI lineage: Bacteria > Bacillati > Bacillota > Bacilli > Lactobacillales > Carnobacteriaceae > Granulicatella > Granulicatella sp. 20925_1_45. The sequence goes on from NZ_JAPWBR010000003.1 coordinate 58,047, forward strand.
CGATTTTCTCGACGTTATTTTGAACTCCTCGTACTAATGCTATGCTGTACGCAATTTCTGGAACTTCGTTAAGTAACTCTTCTTCCGTAATTGCTTCGATAGAATAAGGTGAATCTTCTGAGCATTCCAACGCAAGACTAAGCGCATCTACAATGTGCATTTCAGGCGACACATCTAGTTGGTATAGGGCTTGAATGGCCAATACTCGTAGTGCTCGTCTTTTTAATGGTTTACGACTCACTATTCATCCCCCAATTCAAATAATTCAGCATCTTCGTGATGCACTGGTAAAATTTCTTGAACGTGAACATTCACTTGTGAAATCACTAATTCACAGCTGAATAATAATTGTTCTTTAATTTTGTTTTGCAATAATAGAGCTGTTTTTGGAATTGAAACACCGTAATCTACATTTCCGTAAATATCAATTACGAATGATCCGTTTTCTTCAGTTAAATAAGCCCCTTTAGATAATTGTTTTCCACCAAAAATAGTGTTCAAGAATCCAGGAACTGGATAGAAGCCTTCCACTTGTGCAGCTACAATCCCAGCAATGCTTTCGATAACTTCAGGAGCAATCTCAATTGCACCTAGTTCTTGTTCTTTAGAATATGTTTTGTTTTGTTCCATTTTGTAACCTCCCCGTTTGATAGAAAATTACTCATAAAAAGATTTTCCAATTCTCATTTAGTTTACCATGAAACAGCTATTCTCACAACTACCGTCTATTTTAGAGAATAATGAGTTCACGAGGAACTTTTTGAATCACTTCGCCACCAGTTTCAGTAATAATAATATCGTCTTCGATACGAACGCCACCGATACCTGGTAAGTATACTCCTGGTTCATTTGTAATCACGTTTCCTGGAACAAATGCTTGTGTCGCAATACGAGAAACATTTGGTGCTTCGTGAATTTCAAGACCAATACCATGTCCTGTTGAGTGAGTGAAGTATTCGCCATAACCACGGCTAGCAATGTAGTCACGAGCAATCTTGTCTAATTCTACCCCTGTTTTGCCAGGAGCGGCTGCTTCGCTTACTTTTAATTGAGCTTGTAAAACAACATCGTGAATTTCTTTTAATTGGTCGATTGGCTCACCAACAGCAATTGTTCTAGTCATATCAGATACATAACCGTTGTAGTAGCAACCAAAGTCAAGCGTTACTAAGTCTCCAGTTTCGATGACTTTAGCACTTGCAACTCCGTGAGGCATTGAAGAACGAACACCACTTGCGATAATCGTATCAAATGAAACACCACTTGCTCCAAGTCCGCGCATGTAGAAGTCTAATTCATTTGCTACTTGAATTTCAGTTACACCTGGTTTGATGAAATCTAAGATGTGTAAGAATGCAGCATCTGAAATACGGCAAGCTTCACGAATAGTTTGGATTTCTCCTTCATCTTTTACTTCACGAATTTTTTCTACAATGTTTTGTGTTGGAATTAATGCTGTATCAAATGCATCTTCGAAGATTTCTAATTGAGAAACTGAAACATGATCTGCTTCAAATCCAACAAATTTTAAGTTGTTTTCACGAATGATTTTTTCAAACGCTGGAACCCAACCTGTCTTATGTTCAATCACATGGAAGCCTTTTGCTTGTTGTTGTGCTTGTTGTGTGTAACGTGCATCTGTTACAAAATAAGCATCTGTCAACGTGATTAATGCAAACCCTGTTGTTCCTGTAAAGTTTGCTAAATAACGTAAATTGTATGGGCTATAAACAATAAGTCCATCAATTTCTTGTTCTTTCATGGAATTTCTTACTTTTTCTAAACGTGTCATAAATTGTTCCCTCCAATGAAAATGATAACTCTAGTATAACAAAAAAGAGCCTAACAAAAAAGTCAGGCTCCTTGGAATTTTCATCAAATTCTAATATTGATTAAATCGCTCTAAACGTTGGCTTACAATTTCTTCTTTCGATTTCTGTGACCACTCATTTAATTGAACTTCTAATTGTTCTCTCATATCTAAAGCAATCTCTTCATTTGTCTTTTTCTTTTCTGGAATAATACGGTCTACAATCTTTTGCGCCAACAAATCCTTACTTGTAAATTTCATAAGTTCAGCGGCTTGACTAGCTTTTGAACCGTCTTTCCACAAGATGGACGCAAATCCTTCTGGAGAAAGAATTGAATACATCGCATATTCCATCATCCAGACTTCATTGGCAACAGCAAGCGCTAATGCACCACCACTTCCACCTTCACCACAAAGAATGGCAATAATCGGAACTTTCAAGTGGCTCATAATACGAAGATTATCCGCAATAGCTTCACCAATACCACGTTCTTCTGCAGTAGCCCCGCAGAATGCACCAGCCGTGTTAATAAACGTCACAACAGGACGATTAAACTTCTCAGCTTGTTTCATCAAACGCGCACTCTTACGGTATCCTTCTGGATGGACTTGTCCGAAGTTTGTCTTCAGGTTTTCTTGAAGCGTATGCCCCTTCTCCATCCCAATCACCGTAACAGGTTTGCCGTTTAATGTCGCAATTCCACCTACAAGAGCTTTATCATCGGCATAGTAACGATCACCATGTAATTCAATAAAATCGTCAAATACGGCGTTAATCCATTCTTTTGTGGTTGGACGTTTCACATCACGTGCCAACGCAACAATTTTCATTGGTTTCATGCATTCGACCCCTTTCCATGAAGGACAAGTAGACGATGAATCATCTTCTTCATTTCTTTACGGTGAACAACCGCATCAATAAATCCTTGTTCAAGAACAGTTTCTGCTTGTTGGAAATCATCTGGGAGTTTTTGGTTCATGGTTTGTTCCACAACACGTTTTCCAGCAAATCCAACGATCGCTTTTGGTTCTGCTAAAATAATGTCGCCTTGCATCGCAAAGCTTGCAGTGACGCCTCCTGTAGTTGGATCCGTCAATACTGTTAAATAGAATAATCCAGCTTGATGGTGTTCTTCCACAGCTCCTGAGATTTTCGCCATTTGCATCAGAGAAAAGATTCCTTCTTGCATTCTGGCACCACCTGAAGCGGTAAAAATCACAACTGGCAATTGGCGTTTGATTCCCTCTTGAAAAGCCTTCGTGATTTTCTCACCAACGACTTGTCCCATCGACCCCATCATAAAGAATGAGTTCATGACGCAGCAAATAAAGGATTCTTCCCCAATCGTTGCCACACCGACTGTTACAGCTTCATTTTCTTTGGCTACTTTTGAGGCTTTCTCCAATTTCGCTTCGTACCCAGGAAAGGCTACATCCACTTTTGGTTTTTCATCCTCAAAAAGTTCTTGGAAAGTATCTACCGTAATGGCCAATCGTTCAGCCGCATTAATTCTAAAATGAGCATCACAGTGCGGACAAACTTTTAAGGATCCTAAGTCTTCTTTGTAGACAATCTTGTCACAAGAAGGACATTTCACCCATTTCCCATCCGGAACTGTAGGTAACTCAGACTGTTCAGATAAGTCTACTTTGGTACGATTAATAGTGATATACGACCGTTTTCTAAACAGACCCATCTAATCACTCCTTTACTAAATCATTCTATTTCTCTTTTGGTTGATTCCAGTGTTTCAAAAATTCAGTTTCAACATACGCAGTTGTATAATCTCCGCGTCTAAATGCTGGTGAATCTAATAAATCTTCAACGAATTCTTGGTTAGTATCGACACCTTCTACCACGAGTTCAAAAAGCATTCGTTTCATGCGAAGAATCGCTTCTTCACGTGTTTTACCGTGCGCAATTAGTTTCGTTAACATTGAATCGTAGAATGGTGGGATTTGATACCCTGTATACAATGCGGATTCAATACGAACGCCCATACCACCAACAGGTTGGTGTAAGAATGTTACTTTCCCTGGAGAAGGACGGAAGCCTTCAAATGGATTTTCAGCGTTTAAACGACATTCAATCGCATGTCCTTGGAAAGTAATATCCTCTTGGGTAAATGGTAACTCTTCTCCTGCAGCAATTTTAATTTGTTGTTGCACAAGATCCACATTCGTAATCATTTCTGTAATCGGATGTTCAACTTGAATACGCGTATTCATTTCCATGAAATAGAAATGTTTTTCTTCATCCACAAGAAACTCAATCGTTCCTGCATTTTGATAGCCGACTGCTTTAGCAGCACGAACAGCTGCTTCCCCCATTTCTCTTCTGAGTTGAGAAGAAAGAGATGGACTTGGCGCTTCTTCGATAATCTTTTGATTTTTACGTTGAAGTGAACAGTCACGCTCTCCTAGGTGAACTACATTTCCGTGTTGATCGGCTAAAATTTGAAATTCAATATGTTTGGCTGGATAAATAATACGTTCCATGTACACATCGGCATTTCCGAAGGCTTGTAAGGCTTCTTGACGTGCTGTTACGAATTGATGTTCAAATTCTTCAACTGTTTCAACACGACGAATCCCTTTACCCCCACCACCGGCAACAGCCTTAATTAAAAGCGGGAACCCGATACGCTTGGCAAGTTCAATTCCTTCTTCAACCGTTTCAACTACATCATCACTACCAGGAATTACGGGTACATTGGCCGCAATCATTTGCTTACGTGCTTCTGCTTTATCCCCCATTTGAGAAATGACTTCGCTTGAAGGTCCAATGAAAGTGATATTGCATTCCGCACACATTTTGGCAAATTTGGCATTCTCCGATAAGAATCCAAATCCAGGGTGAATCGCTTGTGCGCCTGTTATAACAGCTGCGCTCAAAATATTTTCAACTTTTAAGTAAGAATCTTTTGAAGCAGCAGGTCCGATACAAACGGCATGGTCGGCTAATTGTACATGAAGAGCATCTTTATCCGCTTGGGAATAGACAGCTACCGATTCAATTCCTAACTCGCGACAAGCACGAATAATGCGGCAAGCAATCTCTCCACGGTTTGCGATTAGTACTCTATTAAACATAGGCTTAACGTCCAATAATAAAGGTTAATTCAGCTTCTGCGACTTTCTTACCATCGACATAAGCAACGCCTTTACCGATTCCTGCATATTCTTTTAATTTCACGATATCCACTTGAAGTGTTAATACATCTCCTGGAGTTACTTTTTGACGGAATTTAACATTGTTTAATCCACCTAAGTAAGCTGTTTTTCCTTTGAAAGAATCTAATTTCAATAATGGAATTGAACCCGCTTGTGCTAATGCTTCAACGATTAACACACCAGGCATTACAGGTTCACCAGGGAAATGTCCTTGGAAGAAGCTTTCGTTAAATGTCACGTTTTTACGTGCCACAACGTGCTCACCTGGTACTAATTCATCTACACGGTCAATAAATAAAATTGGGTAACGGTTAGGGATTAACTCAGCTACGTCAGTTACAGTCATAATGTTCATCTTAATTTCCTCCTAAAATTGGGTTTAGCGAATCGCAAATAGTTTTTGTCCGAAATCAACCATTTGGCCGTTTTCTACAAGGACTTCTAAAACTTCACCATTGAAGTCGCTCTTAATTTCGTTCATGATTTTCATTGCTTCGATAATACATACAGTGTCGTTTGAAGTGATTTGTTTACCCACTTGTACAAATGGATCTGCGTCTGGTGAAGATTGTAAGTAAACCACCCCAACGATTGGGCTTGTAATGTATTTTGCATCTGTTGCTACTTGTGGAGCTTCTTGAGCTTCAGCAGAAGGCGCGGCACTCACTGGTGCAGCTTCTACTGGGCTTGCCACGTTTGCGACTGGTGCAACGGCATTAGAAACGACTTGAGGATATTCCTCACGTTTACTAAATTGCACTTCGAACTCTTCGTTTGATAAATGAAACTCAGTCATGTTTGAATCATTGAACAAAGTCATTAGTTCTTTAATTTCTTCTACATTCATGTATTAATCCTTCCATTTCTTCACGCAGATTACGGCATTATGTCCACCGAAACCTAACGAATTACTAATTGCTACGTCTACTTTTGTAGAAACTCCAACGTTTGGAGTTACGTTTAAGTCACACGCTTCGTCTTGCTCTGTTAAATTAATCGTTGGTGGTACGAAGTCTTCTTCAACTGCTTTGACGCAGGCAATCGCTTCGATAGCACCAGCAGCTCCTAATAAGTGTCCTGTCATTGATTTTGTACTTGAAACATGAACCTTATCGGCAGCTTCTTTTAACGCATAACGAATTGAAGTTGTTTCAGCTGAATCGTTTGCTGGAGTACCAGTACCGTGAGCATTCACGTAATCTACTTCACTTGGAGCCACTCCTGCTTCTTCGATAGCTTGTAAGATAGCTTTACCAGCACCGCTTCCATCAGGATTTGGAGCTGTCATATGGTAAGCATCTCCTGTAGCACCATATCCAACGACTTCTGCATAAATTTTAGCGCCTCGTTTTTGTGCGTGTTCTAGACTTTCAAGAACAAGAACTCCTGCTCCTTCACCCATTACGAATCCACCACGTTTTTTATCAAATGGTAATGAAGCTGCATCTGGATTATCACTGCTTGAAAGGGCCGTTAATGCTGCGAATCCTGCAATTCCGATTTCACAGATAGAACCTTCAGCACCACCGGCTAAAATCACATCTGAGTATCCATGCTTAATGTTACGGAACGCTTCTCCGATGGCATGTGTTCCTGTTGCACAGGCTGTCACTAATGATGTACATACACCACGAGCTCCGATTTTCATTGAAATGTTTCCTGCAACCATGTTTCCGATTGCCATTGGAACGAATAATGGTGCAACACGTGTTGGGCCTTTATCATGCATTTTGATGATTTGACTTTCCATCACTGTTAACCCACCGATACCAGAACCAACCATGACACCAAAGCGGTCGTAATCTGTGTTTTCTGGAGTAATACCGCTATCTTCAACGGCTTGGATTGCTGCAGCTAGTCCGTATTGACAGAATAAATCCATACGTTTTGCTTCTTTACGATCCATGTATTTTGTAGCATCGAAGTCTTTTACTTCAGCCGCCACATGAACATCTAAGTCTTTTTTATCAAATTTTGTAATTGGAGCAATTCCGTTCTTACCTTCTTTAAGGCCTTCCCAGAAGCTATTAACATCATTTCCTAAAGGAGTGATTGCTCCCATTCCTGTAATTACTACTCGATTCATTGTTTTCCTCCTTTAAGAGATTACATATATAATCCGCCGTTAACGTTTAACACTTGTCCTGTAACGTATTTTGTTTCCGCTAAGAACACACAGGCTTCTGCAATATCTTCTACTGTACCGAAACGACGTAATGGAATTTGTTTTTCCCATTCGTTACGAATCTTTTCAGGTAATGCTTGTGTCATATCTGTATCGATGTATCCAGGAGCAATAGCATTCACTGTAATCCCACGAGAACCGATTTCTTTAGCAACCGATTTTGTTAAACCAATGATTCCGGCTTTACTTGCAGCGTAGTTTGCTTGACCTGCATTTCCTGTAACTCCAACAATACTTGTAATGTTAATAATGCTTCCTGATTTTTGTTTTACGAAAAATGGAGTCGCAAAACGAATCATATTGAAGTATCCTTTTAAGTTAATATTCATTACATCGTCAAAATCAGATTCACTCATACGCATTAATAAACCATCACGCGTAATTCCAGCGTTATTGACTAACACGTCGATGCGTCCAAAACGCTCTTTTACTTCGTTAATAAAGTTTTCAGCTACGTCGAATTTCGAAACGTCTCCAACAAATGTCATTACTTCACCAGGATAAGCATCAAATTGTGCCAGTGTTTCTGCATCAATTTCACGAGTACCGTTTAAGACAACGTTAGCGCCAAGTTTAGCGAATTCTAACGCGATTCCAAGTCCGATACCACGACGGCTTCCTGTTACAACAACTGTTTTATCTTTAAATTTCATTTCGTTATCCTTTCAGTTCCTTTACTTTTTCAATTGTTTCTGTCACCGCTTTAAGGTTATCTGTGTGGAATAATTGAACAGAAGCACCTTTTGCTTTGGCAATTTGTTTCACCATTTGCGTCAATGTTTTTCCAGGCCCTACTTCAATAAAGACATCTACGCCCTCTTGAAGCATCCACTCTACATTTTGTTTCCATTTCACGGCATTTGTAATTTGATCACAGAGAACGTCTTTTGAAGGAATCCCTTCATGCGGTGTACCAAGCGTATTGCTTAATACAGGGCATTTGCTTTCGTGTAACTCTGCCACTTCCATCACAGGAGCAAAACGAACTTTCGCCTCTTCCATTAATGGTGTATGGAAAGGTCCAGATACCACAAGTGGTACGGCTCTTTTAGCGCCGGCTTCTAAGCATTTTTCACTCGCTACATCTACTGCAGAAGCGTGCCCACCAATCACTAATTGTCCTGGCGTGTTGTAGTTTGAAGGAACGACAAGCGCTTCTGGAGTAGAAACTTCACGGCAAATGTCCTCGATTACATTATCTTCAAGACCTAGAACAGCCACCATTTTCCCTTCGCCTTCAACAACTGCTTCTTGCATATATTGACCACGTTTTGCGACTAAGTTTAATGCTTCCTTGAAATCAAGGACTCCTGCTTCCACTAATGCTGAGTATTCACCAAGAGATAATCCCGCAGTCACATCCGGTGTGATACCTTCTTGTTTTAAGACGCTTGCGATTGCATGTGAAACCGTCAATAACAACGGTTGCGTATATTCTGTTTGATTGATTAGTGCGGCAGGTTCTTCTGAAAGAATGTCAGTCACACGATAGGACAGAACGCTACTTGCTTCTTCAAAGACAGCTTTTGCCACTTCGAAGTTGTCAGCTATTTCTAAGCCCATTTGTGCTTTTTGACTCCCCTGACCTGGAAATAAAAATGCGATTTTCATGAGTTTCCTCCTATTGCGCTGTAAAAAAAATGGTGGAAGTATGCTAAATAAGCATATTTCACCATTCCCTTTTTCATTTAATTAAAAACGTGCAAGTTGTTTTTGGATGACTTCATGAGATTCTGCCATCAATTCTTGGATAATTTCAGAACAGCTTTGTTCTTTTGAAATTAAACCAGCAATTTGACCAGCCATCATTGATCCCATTTGAGTATCCCCTTCAACTACGATTCTACGTAGAGCTCCACGTCCAATATCTTCTAAGCGTTCAAAGTCTGGATTTTCTTTACTAGTTTCCTCTTTCTCAGCTTGTAAGTAGATTTTTGTTAATTTATTACGTAACACACGTACAGGGTGTCCTGTAATTTGTCCTGTAATCACAGTATCGATATCTTTAGCTTTTAATACAGAAGCTTTGAAGTTATCGTGCGCAGTACATTCAGTTGCAACAAGGAAACGAGTTCCAAGTTGAACTGCATCGGCACCAAGCATTAAAGCCGCTGCCATTCCGCGCCCGTCACCAATTCCTCCAGCACCGATTACTGGAATGCTTACCGCATCAACTACTTGTGGTAAAAGAGCCATGGTAGTAGACTTACCGATATGTCCGCCCGCTTCCATTCCTTCTACAACAACAGCGTCCGCGCCTTCTTTTTCCATTCTTTTCGCTAGAGCAACTGAAGCTACTACTGGAATTACAGTAATTCCTGCTTCTTTAAATTTCGCCATGTATTTGCCAGGGTTACCAGCACCGGTACAAACCACTTTCACGCCAGCCTGACAAACGACATCCACAACTTCATCAACAAATGGACTTAATAGCATAATATTTACACCATATGGTTTGTCTGTTAAACGTTCCATCTCCTCGATGAATCCTTTAACGACATCGCCAGGAGCGTGTCCACATGCAACGATTCCTAAACCGCCGGCATTGGACACTGCACTTGCAAGCGCAGGATTTGCAACCCATGCCATCCCTCCTTGGATAATCGGATATTCAATTCCAATCATGTCGCAGATTTTTGATTTCATGTGTTACCATCCCTTTTTAAAATTATTTGTCAGCTAATTGAGCATCAACGTAGTTTACTAAGTCTTGAACTGTTTCTAGTCCTTCTTCAGTATCGATTTTCACATCGAATTCATCTTCGATATCGTTGATGATTTGGAATAAATCTAAGCTGTCTGCGTCTAATTCATCTTTAAGACGAGTTGTTAATTGTACTTCTTCTTCCTCTTTACCTAATTGATCTACGATAATTGCTTGAATTTTTTCAAATGTCATTGTGTTTTCCTCCAGTAGTTTAAAAATTATAGTGTGATTGTGATACTTCCCCAGGCTAGGCCACCGCCAAAACCTGATAAAAGTAATTTTTTATGTTCTCCGATTTTCAATGTCCCGTTTTCTACCAGTTCATTTAGTAAAATCGGAATACTTGCAGCCGAAGTGTTTCCAACATGATCGATATTCATTGGGAATTTTTCGATCGGTTGTTTTAATTTCTTAGCCACTTGTTCGACTAAACGACGATTTGCTTGATGTAACAAGTACAAATCAATATCGTCGGCAGTATATCCAGCCTTTTGTAAAGTATCTTGGATATTGACTGGAACAGTTTTGCTGACTAATTCATAAACGCCTCGACCATCCATTGTCATGGTTGAAAGTGTTTGATTTGTCATTCTTTTTCCAGCGACTAACGCCTCAGATTTCTGTCCATCATTTTGTAATGTTTCCGCCAATAAAAATGGCTCTTCATCTTTTTGTAAAAGAACAGCTCCAGCGCCATCTCCAAAGAGAATAGCCGTTGAGCGGTCTTCCCAATCGAGTGAACTGAGCATTGTTTCAGCACCAATAACGATTCCGTATTTTCTTTGTCCGTGTTCCAACATTTTTAATCCTGTTGATAAGGCAAAGACAAATCCGCTACAAGCCGCACTGACATCGAACGCAAATGCATTCGTTGCCCCGATTGCTCCTTGTACAAGTGACGCGCAAGAAGGACTTGCTGCATCAGGTGTCATCGTTGCTACAATGATAAATTCAATGGATTCAGGAGAGATATTGCTCTTTTCAACTAAGCGTTTTGCGGAAATTGTCGCAAGTTCACTTGTTGTCTGTTCTTTAGCCCAATAACGGGTTTTGATTCCTGTTCTCTTAACGATCCATTCATCAGAAGTATCTACTCGTTTCGCCCAGTCATCGTTTGTAATGACGGACGTTGGGAGATAGGAACTTGTCGCTATCACTTGAACCCCCACAATGTCTACTTCCCTTCTTGATTTGCTAGTACAGCCTCGTGTAAGAAATCATATAAATTATGAAGTCCTTTAACAAGAACTGCTATTTCTTCAGCATTCATTCCCTCGATTGTTTTTAAAACTAACTTCTCGTGGAATTTACGATGAAGACGATAAAGTAAGCGACCTTTCTTGGTCAGACCTAAAATTACAATTCTTCGATCGGTTTCACTCTTCAAACGAACAACATAGCCTTTTTTCACTAAAGCATTAACCGCAACTGTTAGCGTCCCAACTGTTACATTTAATTTATTAGCGACTTCTGTTGTCGTATGTTCGTTATACATTCCAATCGCTTCAATGGCATGCATCTCTTTAATGGATAAATCATTAAATTGGCTTTGCGCCAGCGAAGATTCTTCAATGTCGAGCATTTGATTAAAGACGTCCACCAAATACCCGTTTATGGTCTCTAGAGTTGGTTCCATAAAAGATGTTCTCCTTTTTGTTTGAATATCAAATCATTTGATAATCAAAGTATATAAGAAAGATAGTTTGATTGTCAAACCTTTTTTAGTTATTTGTTTTGAATTTCAAACTATTTTCAAAATTTAAAAAGCTTACATTCCTTTCAAATTAGGAATTATTGTTTGTAATTTTCATAAAAAGAACAATTTTGAAAGAACTCTAGGCAAACAAATAAAGGCTAGATAGATTACACTATCTAACCTTTTATTTATTTTTTATAGGCACATTTTCCATTAACGTATGTTGCAAGTACGTTCGTGTTTAACAGTTGAACAGCTTCACCTTCAAGAATATTTTGGTCTAGAATAACAAAATCCGCTAACGAACCAACTTCTAGTGTGCCAATATCTAAACGACTGAGTGCTTTTGCTGCCCCACTCGTGTGTGCTTTTAATGCTTCACCAATCGAAATACGTTGTTCTGGCATTAAACATGGCACTGGTAGCTGCTCTTTCGTTTGACGAGCTACCGCATTAAATAGCGATTCAAACGGTGTCACGTCCAGTACAACTGGAGTGTCTGTTCCAAACCCAAGTGTTGCGCCCTCTTCTAAGAAAGATTTAAACGGAAACATATGACGCGCACGCTCTGCCCCGACTTCTTCATCCAGAGTCTCATAACCAACCAATAAATGACTCGGTTGTACCGAAACGATTAATGATGGTTGAGCCGTTAATGGAAGGTCTGTTGGATCCATCACTTCCAAATGTTCAATCGTGTTGAATTTATTTGGTGCATCAAAAGGAGTCTCTTCCTGCACTTTTTTAAAGTTTTTGAGTGTTAATTCAATCGCCTTATCTCCAACGGTATGAATCCGCATTGGCCACCCTTCTTTGTTAGCAAGAAGCGTTAAGCGTTCCATCTTCTCTTCTGTTAAGAGTGGCCCACCCACGTCTCCTTCAAAGAAAGGCATCGGATATGGCTCTTTTAAATAAGCCGTATGCGAACTTGTCACGCCATCATAAAATTGTTTTACGCCCCCCATTTGGAGCATATCTGAACGGTATGTCTTGTAGAGCTCGCGGTTACGTTCGACCTCTTCACGCATCGCTGGGAAGAAGCTTACACGGACGGTTGCATCCTTTTCCACTTTACTATAGAGTTCTGGATACACAATGTCATCTGGGCTCTCACCCGTTAAGGCAACATCTCCAACAGCCGTCACGCCCATTTTGTTTAAATACGACATATACTCTTTTAAGGCTTGTTCTTCATCGTCTTTATAGACAGACAATACTTTCGATAAATAATAAATGGCTTTTGCTTCAAGGAATACCCCTGTCAGTTCGCCATTCTCCACGACCGCTTCTCCACCGATATTTTGCGGGATTGCTTCCGGTGTTAATTTCAACACTTCTAGTGCCTTGGAATTCAACCAAATCGTATGCGCATCCCCTGCGATTAAACAAATCGGTACGTCTGTTGAAGCTTTATCTAAGTCTTCTTTCGTTGGTAGGATTTGTTGACCAAAGTCACTCGCATACCAACCAATTCCGATTTTCCATCCATTATATTCAGGAATAGACGTTGCTTGAAGAACGACCTCATCAATGGTTGGGCCTCCTACAGCCTTCATCTTTCCTAAATGAATCAACGCTGATAAGTATAAATGCACATGAGCATCAATAAAACCAGGAACCACTAGCTTATCGCCAGCATCTAGCACTTCACCTTCAACAGGCGCATTGTAATCCAAATGGTTCACAATGCGCCCGTCTTTAATTTCTAAAATACCAGCTACTGCAGTCGTTGTAATACCAATAAAGAGATTTTTAGCTTTTAAATAGTAATGCATATTATAACTCCATCTTGAAGTCTAAGAAGGCTTCGTTATATTTTTGAATCCAGTCATTTCCTAGATATTCATAGTGTTCTAATGAATTGATAATTTCTTCTGAAGGATAGAATGTTTCATCAGCAGTGACTTCTGGATCCATCAATTCTTTTGCTTTTTCGTTTGGTGTTGAGTAACCTACGTATGCTGCATTTCTTGCTGCATTTTCTGGTCGAAGCATAAAGTTAATAAAGGCATACGCACCTTCGACATTGACAGCCGTATGCGCAATCGCAAAGTTATCTGTCCAAACCGCACTACCATCTTTTGGCAAGATATATTGTACATTTGGATTCTCTTCCGCAACTGCAGCAGCGTCCCCTGAATACCCCATTCCGATTGGAGCTTCTTCGAGTTTCATCATTGTTTTAATTTCTTCGTTAAGGACTGCGCGAACATTTGGTTTCAATTCTTTTAACTTCACTTCTGCCGCATGTAATTCATTCTCATTCTTCGAATTTAATGAATATCCTAAAGATTGAAGAGCCATCCCTAACGCTTCACGGTTTCCATCTAGGACGAGCACTTTATTTTTGAAATCTTCTTTCCATAAATCACTCCATGTTTGGATGCTTTCTGGATCGATATATTTCGTATTGACCATAATTCCAACGGTTCCCCAGAAATACGGAATCGTATATTGATTTCCATTATCCACTGGACTGTTTAATAAGAAAGGAGAAATATTCTCTAGTCCTTTAATTTTTGAATGGTCGAGTTTTTGAAGTAAATTTTGATTCACTAATTTTGTAATGCTCGATTCACTCGGAAAGACAATATCATAACGCGTCCCACCTTGTTTTAATTTGGCTTCCATCGCATCATTTGAATCAAATGTTTCATAGACCACTTGAATGCCTGTTTCAGCCTCGAATTCCTTAATTAATTCTGGATCGATATAGTTTCCCCAGTTAAATAGGAATAGTTGCTGTTGTTCCCCTGAAGTTTCTACTTCTTCTGTAGATTCCTTTGCTTGAAGCATGTTTTTTACTCCAAATAAAATGGCAACCATTGCAAGAATTGCAACAATTAAAGATACTAGTTTTTTCATTTATGACCCCTTCTCATTAAAAAAACTGCTTTTAATACAGTATGGCACCTAGATTAAAAGCAGTTCTCATTCTTATTTAGATTTTACGTAGTTCTTACCGTTAGCGGCTGGTCCTTCCGATTTTCCAATGAATCCTACCAATACAATGATAGTAATCAAATATGGAGCAATCGTCAAGCCAATTGATGGAATATCTTTAATTACTGGTATATAGTTTCCGATAACCCCTAAACTTTGAGCGAGTCCGAAGAGTAACGCCGATAGCATAACGCTCACTGAATTCCACTTACCAAAGATCATCGCAGCCATCGCAATGAACCCTTGACCAGCAATCGTTGTCGCTGAGAAGTTCAGTGTAATCGATTGAGCAACGATGGCTCCTCCGATACCTGCCAAGAACCCTGATATTAATACTCCTGCAAAACGCATATGGTAAACATTAATTCCTAATGTATCTGCTGCTTGCGGATGTTCCCCTACAGAACGTAATCGTAATCCAAATTTTGTCTTATTTAAAACCGTCGCACAAACAAATGCTAATCCAATTGCTAAGTAAGCCGGAACAAATGTATCTGTAAAGAAGATTTTCCCAATGACTGGAATCGAACTGAGTACTGGAATCGTTGTTTTACCAAAGTAGTTTGTAATGATTTCCGTTTGTCCGATTTCGTTATACATCAAGCGACATAGGAACACGGTTAAGGCAGGTGCTAGTAAGTTTAACACTGTCCCTGAAATAATATGGTCTGCACGCAGATAAACTGTTGCGAACGCGTGAATCGCTGAATACAACATTCCAGCAACTGCCGCGACAATTAGAGCAACCCATGGCGTCCATGAACCAAATTGTGATGCGAACGCTAAGTTAAAGACGGCTGATGCAAAGGCTCCAATCACCATTGTTCCTTCAAGACCGATATTTACAATCCCGCTTCGTTCTGAGAAGATACCCCCTAAAGCTGTTAAAATCAGCGGTGTTGAGTAGATGAGCATGTTCCCAACAACTACTTGTAAAAGTGTTACTAAATCCATTTCTCATTACCCCTTTCTCTTCCCAAATTGAGGGAATTTATCAACAATAACTTCCATTAAATAGTTCGCACCCACAAAGAAGATGATAAATGCCACCACAATAGATACGACTTCTGTAGGAATCTTTGCTAGTAGTGGCATTGAAATCCCACCGATACGAAGAATGGCAAATACTAATGCAGAGAATAGAATACCGATTGGATTATTCAACCCAAGAAGCGATACCGCCATTCCGTCCCATCCAATACTTGGAAGACTTTCTGAAGCGAATGCGTTTTGGAAAGTTCCTAACCCTTCCATTACTCCACCAAGACCTGCTAAGGCACCAGAGATAACCATCGCAAGAATAATCGTCTTTTTCGCACTCATTCCTGCATATTCTGCAGCGTGTTTATTTAATCCTACTGTTTTTAATTCGAAACCAGTTGTTGTTTTATTCATAATTAACCACACAATGAAGACAGCCAGAATCGCAATAAAGATACCTCCATGCAAGGTTGATTTTCCTGTCAATTGATACAAGAATTGCATTCTTAAGCTTGCTGCTTCTGGAACTGAAGCTGTGATTTCTGCTTTTTCTGTTAATACTTCACGAATCACATAGTTTACGATATGAAGCGCTGTATAGTTCAACATAATCGTCACAATTACTTCACTTGCGTTAAAGTACGCTTTTAAGTAACCAGCAATTCCTGCCCAAATAGCCCCTGCAAACATCCCCATGAAAATACATAATGGTAATAGAATGATCTTAGGTAAATCTGGCAGTAAGAGACCTGTTGCAACGGAAGCAAACCAACCGACTAACGCTTGACCAGCAACCCCAATATTGAAGAAACCTGCGTAACTTGCAAATGCAAATCCGAGCGCGACAAGAATTAAAGGTGTGGCTTGTCTTAAGGTTTCACCAATATAAAATGGTTTTCCAAGCGATCCTTTGAGTAATGCGGAATATCCTTTAACAACATCAAAGCCGAATACCCACATAATAAGAGCTCCGACTAATAATCCAAGCACAACTGAAAGGACTGGAATAAGAATCTTTTTGTATTCTGCACCCTTCATCTTATAACGCCTCCTGTTCCTTGGCTCTTACTTGTTCTCTTGTCGAACCCGCCATTAATAATCCTAATTCAGTTTCATTTGTTTCTTTTGTATCTAACACATCAACGATTCGACCTTCATACATGACAGCAATGCGGTCCGCAACGTTTAGAATTTCATCTAATTCAAAGCTCATGAGCAATACGGCTTTTCCTTTATTCCGTTGATCAATCAAACGCTTATGAATGTATTCAATCGCACCAACGTCAAGTCCACGGGTTGGTTGTGCTGCAATGAGTAAACTTGGGTCACGGTCGATTTCACGCGCGATAATCGCTTTTTGTTGGTTCCCACCAGAAAGAGCTCCAGCTGCCACCGTTGGACTTGGAGTACGCACGTCAAACTCTTCGATTAAGCGTTCCGCTAAGTCCACAAAAGCCTTCTTATTTAAGAAGCCGTTCTTCGATAACGGTTCTTTATAGTATGTTTGAATACCGATGTTTTCATCGAGTCCCATTTGAAGAACAAGACCATGTTTATGACGGTCTTCTGGAATATGCCCAAGACCTCCTTCAGTCCGTTGTCTTGTAGGTAACTTCGTGATTTCTTTTCCATCTAGTTGAATCGAACCACTCTCGATAGCACGCAAACCAGATAAGGCTTGAATGAGTTCTGATTGTCCGTTTCCGTCAACCCCTGCAATCCCTACAACTTCACCATGTCTTACAGTTAAATCTAATCCTTTCACCGCTTCGATACCACGGCTATCTTTCACAATAAGATTTTTAATGACTAATGCATCTGTTGTTGGTTTAGCAGGTTCTTTTTGCGTCTTGAAAGATACCGAACGTCCCACCATCATATCCGCTAACTCTTGGTCTGAAACATTACCAATCTCAACAGTTCCAATCACATTGCCTCGACGAATAACCGTACAGCGATCCGCAACCGCTTGGATTTCTTTAATCTTATGCGTAATTAAGAAGATCGATTTTCCTTCTTTAGTTAATTGCTTCATGATGACAATAAGCTCTTCGATTTCTTGAGGAGTTAGTACTGCTGTTGGTTCATCAAAAATCAAAATATCGGCACCACGATATAAAGTTTTCAAGATTTCAACACGTTGTTCCATTCCAACTGTAATATCTTCTACTTTTGCATCAGGGTCTACAGCTAGATGGTATTTCTTAGAAAGTTCCATAATTTCTTCTTTTACCGCATTTTTATCGATAAAACCGAACTTTGTTTGCTCCTTACCCAGGATAATGTTCTCCACTACGCTGAATTTCTTCACAAGCATAAAGTGTTGGTGAACCATTCCAATTTTTAAGCGATTCGCTGTATTTGGCGAATCAATTTTTGTTGGAACACCATTTACTTTAATTTCTCCTTCCGTTGGTTCTAATAACCCTGAAAGGATATTCATTAATGTCGATTTTCCCGCTCCGTTTTCTCCAAGAAGCGCATGGATTTCGCCTTTTTTCAATGTTAAATCAATCTGATTATTGGCTACAAAATTACCAAACTTTTTTGTGATGCCTTTCATCTCAATCACAAATGTTTCTTCTACCAATCGTCTCACCCCACAAAGTGTTCTATGTATAAAAAAGTAGGAGCGAAGAAATTCGCATTCTCTTCAACTCCTACTCCTCTCAATTCAAGTTCGTTTATTTAAAATTAAGGTTTCGCAGGAACTTCTTGTTTTCCTTCGATAATTGCTTTTTTGAATACAGCAATTTTTTCCTTAACTGAGTCTGATAATTGACCATCTGTTAAACCAACACCATTATCAGATAATCCGTAAAGTACTTGTTCACCACCGTGATAGTTCCCTTTAGAAGCATCTTCACTAAATTTGATTAGTGCTTGTTTTACACCTTTAAGTGTAGATGCCAATGTTACGTTACGAGAGTCGTTCACTTTACCTTCTGCTTGTTGGTCTTGGTCAACCCCGATTACCCAAATTTGACGATCTGGATTTGCTTCAACGATTGATTTAGCTGCTGCAAATACTCCAAGTCCTGCACCACCAGCTGCTGCATAAATAATGTCAACATCTGAAGCGTACATTGCTTCTGCAAGAGATTTTGCTTTAGCACCATCTGAGAATGATTCAGCATATTGAATTTCAACAGTTGCTTTAGGGTTAACTGCTTGAACTCCTGCTTTGAAACCAGCTTCGAATTTGTCTAATGCTGGACCGTGCATACCACCGATGAAAGCAACTTTATTTGTTTTAGTTGTTAAACCAGCTGCAACCCCTGCAAGGAATGCTGCTTCTTGGTCTTTATAGTTGATTGAAGCAACGTTTGGTTGTTCAACCACACTATCGATAATCGCAAAGTGTGCATCTGGATTTTGTTTCGCAGCTTCATCAACAGCTTTTTGTAATTTAAATCCGATTGCGAAAATAATATTGTATTCATTTAAAACCGCAGTGTTAAGGTTTGTAGTATAGTCAGATTCTGCTTTTGAAAGAATGTAATCAATACCATTCCCTTTTGTTTTACCACCGTTGTTTTTACCCCATTCTTGAAGGCCTTCCCAAGCGCCTTGGTTGAATGATTTATCGTCAATACCGCCAGTATCAGATACCATTACCGCTTTAAAGTTGTCTGAAGAGCCAGAGTTTTGAGAAGATGCTTGTGAGCTATCAGATTTTGATCCGCCACACGCTGCTAATACAGCAGTCGCACCAAGTGTCAATGCAAATAAAGCTAAATTCTTTTTAGTTTTCACGATAAAAAACCTCCAATAAATGATTTACTACAGTCATTCTAACATAAATAGAATGAAAATCAAGCTAAATCTTTTCATTGGAGGTATTTTTTATGAAAAACGTTCGGTTTTTACATTTCTATGCGTTCGTTTCACCTGTTTCGGAAGCGTCATTTTCATTGAAAACATGAACATTCACTTTTCTTCCTTTACTTCCATCTGCAGGTCCAACATAACCACGCGCTTCTAAATCATCAATCATACGAGCTGCGCGGTTAAATCCGATACGGAATCTTCTTTGTAAATAAGAGGTACTAATCGTTTCTTGTTCTTTTAATAGTTCGATGACTTCGTAGAATAATTCGTCTTCTGGTTCACTTCCACCAGCAGAAGCGGTATTTTCTGAAGGCATCATCGCTTCATCATACTCTACTTCTTGTTGATTCTTGACGAAATCAACGATACGTTCGACTTCTTCGTCCGTTAGGAATGCTCCTTGTACACGAATTGGTTTATTTTCACCCATTGGCATATAAAGCATATCCCCACGCCCTAGAAGTTTCTCAGCACCATTGGCATCGATAATCGTACGAGAGTCTGTACCACTGGATACCGCAAAGGCGATACGAGAAGGAACGTTGGCTTTAATAATCCCTGTAATAACGTCAACAGATGGACGTTGTGTTGCAAGAATCATATGAATTCCGGCAGCACGAGCCATTTGCGCAAGACGGATAATCGCATCTTCCACTTCATTACTTGCAACCATCATTAAGTCCGCAAGTTCGTCTACGATTACGACGATATAAGGAAGTGTCGGGTTATTTTCGCCAGTTTCACGGTTATATTGTTCGACATGAGCGTTATATCCATCGATATTACGCATTCCCATTGAAGCGAATAATTCGTAACGTTTTTCCATCTCAGCTACAACCTTTTGTAAGGCTTGAGCGGCTTTACGAGGGTTCGTTACAACCGGAGTTAATAGATGAGGAATGCCATTATACACATTCAACTCCACCATCTTCGGATCAATCATCATTAATTTCACTTCATGTGGTTTTGTCTTCATTAAAATACTTGTAATAATGCCGTTAATACATACCGATTTACCAGAACCAGTTGAACCGGCAATTAACATATGCGGCATTTTTGTAATATCGCAAAGACGAACATTACCAGAGATATCTCTTCCTAATGGTACGTCTAATGGTTTTGGTGATTGAATTGCTGATTGGATCACATCGCTAAAGGAAACAAAACTTGTTTGGCTATTTGGAACTTCAATCCCTACATAAGGCTTCCCTGGAATTGGAGCTTCAATACGAATATCTTTAGCAGCAAGTGCAAGCGCGATATCATCACTCAAGTTAACAATCTTACTTACCTTTACACCAATCGCTGGTTGAATTTCGTATTTTGTAACGGCTGGCCCTAGCATTGGGTTAGGCATTACTTTAGCATCTACCCCGAAACTTGCAAAGGTACGCTCTAAAATACGCATATTGCGTTCTACAATCGTACGTTCATTCGATTGATCCGATTGTTGTACAGGATTTAATAAAGTCACTGGTGGCAACTGATAATCTTCATCATTTTGTTCACCACTCATTGAAAGTTCCCCGATGTCTTCACCATCATCCTCAAACTCAGGCTCTTCTGGCTTTTGAACTGAAACAGGAGCTACTGGTTGCGGAGGAATCACTGGCGCTACTGGTTGAACAGGAGCTACTGGTTCCACTGGCGGAATCGGTTCAATAGGTTCTACCATTGGAGACGTTGCATATTCGTCCTCTGTTAATGTTTCATCTTCATATTCATCAAAGAACACATCTTTCATTCGGTCTAATAACGAATGCGGTTTTCTTGGTTCTTTTGGCTTTTCAGGTGTTTCTGTTTGTACTGGAGCAGGAGCCGGTGCTACAGGTGTTGCCACAACTTTCTCCTCAGCGTCTTGTTCTTCTTCCAAACGGCGTGCTTCGCGTTCGGCTTTACGCTCAGCTAACTTTTCAGAAGCATTCGCTGTTTGAGTACGTACAAAATCCATCACGTCACTTAAATGCACGTTGAAGATTAAGAGTCCGCTACATACTAATAATAAGAAGACGATTAAATACGTTCCCCATTGTGAAACAAGGAAATACGTACATGAATAAAGAAGAGTTCCTAATACACCACCACCGAGTCGTTGAGAAACGGTATTAGACGTAAAGTCCACCATGAAACGATTCATCATTTCTTGGAAAACAGGAGAACCTGAACTTGTAAAGCTACTATAAGTCATCACTGACACGAATAAGAGAAGTGCCACGCTTGATGAAATAGCTGCAGCAGTCCATCTCCACATAATCTTAGGCATGCGTCCACGAAATAACATACCGAATCCTGCAAGAACTCCGCACACCCCACCGAAGGCATATAAATCCCCGATAAAGAAACGAATCAGGTTTGCAAAGAATTTTCCTAAGAATCCTAATTGAAAAGTTGCTAATAAACTATAGACAATAATAAATACGGCTACAGCTTCAATCGATAAAAACGGATTGGTATTCTTTGTATTTTTTCTTTGTGTTTTTTTCTTCGTTTGTTTAGCCACGTTCTTCTCCTTTCTCTTCTACTAATTGATTATTTTCATCGACTAAAATCAGTCCATGGAAAATTTGAACATCACATTCACACGCCACACAATAATCTTGTTCTTTCTCATTCCAAAAGGCAATGGCGCTTGTTCCTTTTGATCGTTTTTCTGGATAGTTAGAAGCAAGTCTTGCTTCATGCTGTTGGAAACTATTTTTCGCTTCTTCTAAAGAAGAAAATTCTTCAGTCGAAACAATCATTTTTTCCCAGTCATCGAAAAACCACCACGGTTCATCTTGACCTGCTGTCTCAATTACTTTAAACATGTTTTCACCTCGTCTATTAGTATACCAAATTTTGCGAAATCATGGTAATCTTGTTTCATAGAGATGACAAAATAATTCTACTTTTTGGAGGTCTTTCTATGATTACAAGACAAATTCGTGTCTGGGGACGTGTTCAAGGTGTCGGATTCCGCTTTTTCACGCACCAACTCGCGATTCAATTAGATATTTGTGGCACTGTTCAAAATAAAATGGATGGCTCTGTATTTGTGATTGCACAAGGCGAAGATAAAGCCGTCACTCGTTTTATCGAAAGAGTTAAAGCTTCCGTTTCCCCTTACGGACGTGTTGATCGCTATGAAGAAAGTGAAGTCCATGACGCACCTCTATACACAAAGTTTCAAATTATATAAAGAACGTTGCTATTTCAACGAAACACGTGTACAATAAATCATGTTATTAAATGAAAAGGAAAGTGATTATGAAACTAACTAAAAAAGCTCAACTGCTATTAGTTGCAACAGTTCTTCCCCTACTACTTGCGGGATGTACCGTTCAATTTAATGAAAATAAGGAACCTATTGGTTGGCTCTATAATTATTTAGTAGTCCCAACACAATGGTTATTAAACCAAATTGCTTCCGTATTTAACGGAAACTACGCGATTGCAATTGTGATCGTATCAATACTTGTTCGTGTCTTATTGATGCCAACACAATTCCATCAAATGAAAGCAATGCTTGTCCAACAAGAAAAAATGGCAGTATTAAAACCATATATTGCTGAGATTACTGCTCGTGCAGAACAAGCAACCACTCCTGAAGAGAAACTTGCGATCCAACAAGAACAAATGGAGTTATACAAATTAAACAATGTCTCCTTAATGGGTGGTATCGGTTCAGGATGTTTACCAATCTTGATTACATTGCCAATCTGGAGTGGATTGTATAACGCGATTCTTTTATCAAACGAAATTTCAAGTAGTGATTTCATGGGAATCAACCTTGGAGCACAATTCTTACCAATTGCCCTTGCGACAATGGCGGCTTACTACGTTCAATCACTAGTCAGCCAAATGGGAATGGACGAAGAAACGAAAAAACAAAGTCGTTCAATGAACTACATTCTTCCAGTAATGATGTTCATGATGACTTTCCAATCACCAGCCGGGGTTGGTATTTACTTCTTCATCTCTGCCCTTATCCAAATTTTACAATCATGGATTCAAAATACTTATATTCGTCCAAAAATTAAAGCTCAAATCGACGAAGAATTAAACCATGAAAACATTGTGTTACCACAACGTACAACACCACGTAAAACAGCTCAAAAAGCAACACAACAAGAAACGTTCGCACAACGTCAAAACAAACCTGGTGGCCGTAACGCTGGTAAACAAAACCGCAAATAATAACGCAAAATACCTTTGAGAATTTCTCAAAGGTATTTTTTTGATGCAATATGTATCATGCATGATACGTATCACGGATGATACATCTTAAATTTAAAAACTCTTTTTGTATCAATTTTGATACGTATCATTTTTGATACAACTGACTTTTTTCAACGGAAGATGTAACAATTATGAACCGTAACAAAAATGTTACACGCGCAAAAAAAGACATAGCGAATCTCTTCGCTATGTCTTTCCTATTTGTTTTATTCTTGCATCATCCCTGCTTGGAGTTGATACATCTTATAATAGAGCCCTTCTTTTTCAAGAAGCTCTGTATGCATACCGCTTTCTACGATTTCTCCTTTATCGAGCACAAAGATTTGGTTAGCATCTTGAATCGTCGATAATCGGTGAGCAATCGCTAATGTCGTTCTTCCGTTTCTCATTTTCTTAAGAGACGTTTGAATGACTTCTTCGGTTTGCGAATCGATATTAGCAGTTGCTTCATCCAGAATCAAGATTTTCGGATTGGCCGCAATCGTTCTGGCAAAGGCGATTAATTGACGCTCGCCGCTAGAGAACGTTGAGCCCTTTTCAGAAACTTTATTGTCATATCCTTGTGGCAATTGCTCGATAAAATGATGCGCATCTACGAATTCGCTCGCTTGTTTCACTTCTTCATCTGTGATGTCTTGGTGCATACGAATATTGGAAGCCACTGTTCCATGGAACAAGAATGGATCTTGCAGCACGAGTCCGATTTTGTCGCGAAGGACTTCCTGTGAATAGTGTTGAATTGGAATATCATCGATCAAGATTTCTCCTTCTTTGAAATCATAGAATCGTAAGAAGAGATTCATGATAGACGACTTCCCTGACCCAGTCGAACCAACAAATGCGACAGTCTCTCCTGGATTCACCACAAAGTTAATATTCTTTAAGACATTCCGTTTTCCATCATAAGAGAAAGTGACATTCTTAAACTCAATCTTCCCGTTCTTAATCTCATTAACCTTTCCAAGTTGTTCAGGTTCGTAATCCGTATTATCGATGATTTCAAAGACACGAGTCGCAGCAATCATCGACGTTTGAATAATCGAGAAGTTTTGCGTCACATCGATTAATGGATTAAATAACTGATTTGAGAATTGAATAAAGGCGTACATCACCCCTGCTGTCACTCCAGCTACTTCCCAAGTAAGGCCAAAGTATAAAATAATGACCGCATAGGCAACAAGTTTCAACAGCGACATCGCTGGGCGAAGGAACAGACTATTCACGTTAATCGAACGATTCGAGAATTGCACATGCTCTTCGTTAATTTGTTCGAATTCTTTTCTTAACCGTTCTTCTTGGTTAAATGCCTGAATCATCTTCATCCCGTCAATACTCTCTGCTAGCTTTACGTTAATCTCGCTGAGCTTCTCACGCGTCTTACGAATCACGCTATGAGAGAGACGGTTATAGATTTTAACGGATGCAAACATCACTGGAATAAAGAGAACCATTAATATCGTAAGTCCAACATTCATGCTAAACATCGCAGCTAATGTCGCCACGACGATAAATAAGGTACTTAAAAACGTCGAGAAGATCGAGCTAAACATATCGCTCACAGCCTGTGTATCGTTGGTTAAGCGAGATACAATGGCTCCAGCTGGTGTTGTATCGAAATACGTCATATTGAGTTTTTGCATATTCGAAAAGGCCTCTTGACGCAAATCGCGAACAACACTATTGGAAACATAACTAAAGGCATAGGTCCCAATATACGTTAATAAAACGCGCAGTAAAAATAGTGAGTAGTACACAATAAGGATCCAGTATCCTTCATTCCATGCGCCCTTTTCAATATACGTATCAATATAATAACGAGCCATCAACGGAATCACTGTTGCGGTAATACTCGATAAGAGGATAAATAAAATCGCAATCGTACTCGACTTCTTATAACGCCATAAGTAGGCAATGAGTCGATTAAAGGTCTTCATGTTCAACTGCACTTCCCCCTTCCTCAAGTGTCGCCTCAAGCTGTTGACGGTCGTATGTTTTAGCATACCACCCACCAAGCGCCATTAATTCTTCATGCGTTCCTTTTTCAACAATACGTCCATCTTGGAGCACGATAATAAGGTCCGCATGTACAATCGCTGATAGACGGTGCGCTGTAATCATCGTTGTTTTGTCGCTGCGTTCACGTTTCAAGTTTTCTAAAATTAAATGCTCGGTCTTTGCATCAACAGCCGATAACGAATCATCGAGCATTAAAATTTCAGGGTTCACAACCAGCGCGCGTGCCATCGATAGACGTTGTTTTTGACCGCCTGATAAAAGCACACCCTTCTCTCCGATTAATGTATCGAACCCTTCCGCCATCGCCATAATATCGTCATACAATCCACAAATTTTAGTCGCTTCTACAACAGCTTCGTCAGGAAGAGTTGGATTTCCAAAACGGATATTCTCTTTAATCGACATCGCAAATAAAATCTGTTCTTGTGGCACATATCCCATAAGCGCACGCAAGTCTTTAATACGATAGTCTTGAATAGAACGTCCATTGATCAAAATCTCTTCTTTTCCTGCATCATATTGACGAAGGAATAATTTTAAGAGCGTTGATTTCCCAGAACCTGTTGGGCCAACAATCCCCAGCGTTTGCCCTTGGTGAAGGCTAAATGCTACGTCTTCTAATGTTGGGACATCTTCGTATTGGAAGTTATGAATTGCCATAACCATCTCACGAGCTTCTGTAATTGGAAGGGCCTGTGGAGATTCTTCTACTTGGCTTGTTTCTTCCATTAATTTTTCAATACGACGATACGAAATACTAGCACGTTGACCGATATTCAGGAGCCAACCAATGGCTTGAAGCGGCCACACTAGCATATCTAAATACGTCATAAAGGTAATCATTTCCCCAACTGTAAATTCTCCGCGTTGGATTAAATATCCACCATATCCCAAACTGATTAAGTAGCTGAGACCCACGAAAATCAAAACGATTGGATCGAATAGATTATTATATTTTGCAGCGTGATTATTCTTCTTCCATGCATCTTCGTTCGTTTTCCAAAACGACGCTGTTTCTTTTTCACCATAACCAAAAGATTTCGTCACTTTTATTCCAGAAACACTCTCGTTCACATGATTATTCAGTAAGGAGAAAGCTTCTTGTGATTCCTTATAGCTCTGATGCTCTGCACGAACGACGATATTCGTTGCAATCGCAAGTAGTGGCAATGGAATAATCGCAACGAGTGTCATTCGCCAATCCAGCATAAAGAACATCGTCGCTAGCGTCACTAACGCTGTAATCGAGGCATCAACAGCCGACATCACACCTCCGCCTGCAGTCATGACAATAGCACTCACGTCATTGGTCGCATGCGCCATTAAGTCTCCAGAGCGATACTTTTGATAGAAGCTTGGAGACATGCTTGTAAAGTGTTCGTATAATTGATTTCTCAGTCTCTGGCCTAACGAGTTCGCAGTCCCGAAGATAAAGAGCCGCCATACAAAACGAAGCCCGTACATGGCTACTGCTGAAAGGAGCAATAACAGTAAGTTCCATAATAAAGACGACGTTGTTAGCGTCTTGAGGTCGATGGAATCGACAACTTCCCCAATCACTCTTGGCGGAATAAGATTGAATACACTGACTAGCGACAATGCAATAATTCCAATCGTGTATCGTTTCCACTCTAATTTAAAAAACCATGATAATTTCTTTAATAAATACATTTCTCTCTCCTTTCACGCGTCAATCTATTGTACTATAGTCGTCTTTCTATTTCATATGATACGTTCTAAAAAAGACAACCCTTCTCCAGATGGAAAAGGATTGCCTAAGGATTTTAATTTTTCTTTTGTGTTTGCGGATAAATCCATAAGAAGACAACTAATGCAATGACTGCTAGCGTTGTTACAAAAAGGATACTTGTTTGTCCTGCTGTTACTAAGTTCGAATCAAATGAGCTGAAAATACGCGCGATAATTGTTGTCGAAATCGCACCAGTGAACTGTTGTAAGGTATTCACGATACTATTTCCATCCGCTTGAATTTCTGGTTTCAACTGAGCTAACGAATACGTGACGTTACTTCCCATTACAAATCCAATCCCTGTCATAAAGATGACGTTGAGGGCTAATAAAGGATAAATCGTTAATCCTGGGAAGAAGAAGCTGATAGAAACTCCTCCAATCACCGCAAAGATTAACCCTGTTAAGATTGGTTTTAGTGGACCTGATTTATCATACCAGCGACCAGATAACGCTGAAAGAATGGCTACCATCGCAGCCCCTGGGAACATAAAGAGCCCTGCCACTGTGGCTGTTTCGCCCCACGCTAGTTGAATGTAGTTTGGATAAATAAAGGATAATCCAAGTACAATTCCTTGGAAAGCCAAGACGATATATAATGTTGCGTTGAACGTCGCAAACTGGAACGGTTTAAACGACAAGAGTGCATTTTCTCGGTTAAAGTAGAAGAACGCTGCAAATGCCACGACCACTACTCCAAGATAGAGGACTGATAAATGTTCAATCGCCATCAATAAGCTTGCAAGTCCAATTCCTAATGTCACAAACGCCATCAAGTTGAATGGTTGTTTCTTCGGAGATTCTTCTGTTGGAATCGCCCAAAGTCCCATCACTAACGAGAATACTAAGAATGGAATCAATGCGAAGAAAATCGCACGCCATCCAAATGCGCTTGAGACAACCCCGCCAAATGTTGGTCCAATTGGTGGAGCTAGTGCTGTTGTCATTGCACCAATCCCAATGACAGTTCCATGTTGATGCAGCGGCACTTTAGATAATACGATATGGAACATTAACGGAAGTGCAATCCCGGTTCCAATCCCCTGCATAAAGCGTCCGAGTAATAAAATTATTAAGCTTGGTGAAATACAGTCAATTAAGACCCCGCCGATAAATAAAAGGTTCGATGCCAAGAAGAGTTGGCGAATCGTGTAGTTTCGTGTTAAATAAGCCGTAATTGGCACGACAATCGCAATGGCTAGTAAGTATCCAGTTGTTACCCATTGAATCCCTGAAGAATCCGTATTGAATTCTGTCATCAGTGTCGGGAAGGTAACGTTCATTGCGGTTTCAATCAACACGCCACAAAAGCTCATAATCGCCGTTGCGACTACTGCTGGAATGACATGTCCTATTTTTGTTTTGTTTCCCATTGAGTTCTCCTTTCTTTGCGTTATGATCGCCATAAAAAAACCGCAACCTTACTCGAGAGTAAGATGTTGCGGTTTAAATTATTTTATAACGCTGTTTCCTAACGTTTTTTCTTTAATTTTTTCAATTTATTTTGTTTTTGACGGCGTGCGTATTGTTGCATACCGATTTGAGCGAGCTTGTTTCCACGTCCGCCCATGCCCATTTGGTTCATCATGCCTTCTAGGCCTTTCATATTCCCGTTGGACATTTGGTTCATCATCTTCTTAGATTCGTTGAACTGTTTAATTAAACGGTTCACCTCTGCTAAAGGACGAGCCGAACCTGCAGCAATACGTTTACGACGAGCTTGTGATAAGATATCTGGATTTTCACGCTCTTGTGGAGTCATTGATAAGACAATAGCTTTCATACGAGCTGTATCTTTAGGATCCACTTTTAAGTCGTTTAGACCAGCCATTTTATTTAACCCTGGAATCATCTTCAAGATATCTTCTAGTGGTCCCATCTTATTCACTTGGTCTAATTGGTCGATAAAGTCATTAAAGTCAAAAGTGTTGGCTTTAATTTTATCTGCCATCTCTTGCGCTTTTGCTTCATCGAAGTCTTGTTGCGCCTTCTCGATAAGGGTCATCATATCCCCCATACCAAGAATACGAGAAGCCATACGTTCTGGGTAGAAGATTTCGAAGTCTTCTAATTTTTCCCCACGACCTGTAAATTTAATTGGTTTTCCTGTAACAGAACGGATAGATAGAGCCGCACCACCACGAGTGTCCCCATCAAGTTTTGTAAGGATAACCCCTGAGATATCCAGACGTTCATTAAATGTTTGAGCTACGTTTACGGCATCTTGCCCTGTCATTGAGTCGACAACGAGTAAGATTTCGCTTGGATTTACGACTGCCTTGATGTTTTGTAATTCTTCCATCAAGTTTTCGTCAATATGCAAACGACCGGCCGTATCGATAATTACTAAGTCGCGACCATCGATTTTCGCTTTTTCAATCGCTTGTTTGGCGATTTCCACTGGGCTTACTTGATTTCCAAGTGAGAACACTGGAAAGTTTAATTGTTTCCCTAATGTTTGTAATTGGTCAATCGCGGCTGGACGGTACACGTCGGCAGCAACTAATAATGGACGTTTCTTTTCATGTTTTGCCATGAAGGAAGCTAATTTACCAGCAGTCGTTGTTTTACCGGCCCCTTGTAGACCGACCATCATCACTACTGTTGGTGGTTTTGCTTCGAAACGGAACGGCGCTTGTTCGCCCCCCATTAATTCTGTTAATTCTTCGTTAACGATTTTAACGACTTGTTGTGCTGGTGATAATGCTTCAAGCACATTAGCCCCTAATGCACGTTCGTTCACTTTACGCACGAAGTCTTTTACAACTTTGAAGTTAACGTCGGCTTCTAAAAGCGCAAGACGTACTTCACGCATCATTTGTTTTAAGTCAGCTTCCGTAATTTTTCCTTTTCGTGAAACGGAAGTCATCGCATTTTGCAGACGATCTGATAATCCTTCGAATGCCATAATTTCACTCCTTGAGTTTATTTATTCATCTCTTGTAATTTTGAAACGATTGAAGCAAGCTGTGTTGCCTCAGGATAGTTCTTTTGAATCTCTTTTTCTAATTCATCATAGTGCTCTTGGCGTTTATAGAAATCAGCGACGAGATGTAATTTCTCTTCGTAGTTTTCTAATAACTTTGCCGAGCGGCGGATATTATCATATACTGCTTGACGGCTCACGTCAAATTCTTCGGCAATTTCACCAAGCGAATAATCATCCCCATAATAGAGCTCCATATATTCGAGTTGTTTATCGGTTAAAAGGCTGCCATAGAACTCTACAAGCAAGTTCATTTGCGTTGTTTTTTCTAATTCCATTCGTTGCCCTCCCTTAAACTCATATCCTTTATTATAGCAAAATTAGGGTTATTACGCTAACAAAAAACGGAGTAGAACTTCCACCAGAACTTGCATCATTCCAGTTTACTTTTCCACTCCAATAATAGAACTACATTCGATTTATTTTGTTGTCACCCTTTTTACACAGAACATTCTACCAAACTGTATCAACAGTTGAAGAATACTCCATCCCATCATCAAAAGAACTAGTTTACTACAAATCCTAAAAGCTCCTTGTAAGAAAAGTGGAATGGTGCTCTCCACAAATGCGTCGGTAATCATAATGATACTTGCAAAGATTTGGTAAAAAAGTAAAAGAAGGATTAAAGCTTCCCCTACTCCAATTAGCCAATCGTGTTGCTTGTTACTTCGTTGCACTATTCCAATCACCAACAGTCCATTTAAGGATAGAAAAAGTATTTGTACTCCTTCCTCAAAAAATACACCACTTTGATTATAGAAATAGATTGAAAAAAGAAATTGAATCAATAAACAGATAAAAGACAAATACTGGTAGACCTTACTTAACGACTTCATCATTAGCTCATTCCCCTTTCTATTAAGCTATTCACTAAGTAAATTATATAAAACATAAAATCGATTTTTAAGTAAATGCACTCGAAATTTAAACTTATACCAACCCAATAAGTGCTTCAATTTCCGCCAAAGTTTTCGCAAAATGAATTTGGCTTCTGTCTTCTGTACTCAGCAAGTTTGTCTCCACCATTTTATCGAAAAAGGCTTCTAAATGGTCGTAGTAGCCTTCCATATTATAGAAGATACAAATACCATTGGTTTGGCCTACACGTACCCAAGAAACGACCTCTGCGATTTCTTCGAGGGTACCAGGACCTCCAGGAAGCGAAATGTACACTTCACTGAGTGCGATCATCTGATTTTTACGCTCGGACATCGTATCGACAATATGAAGTTTCGTGATATCTTGTTTCGCAATTTCTCGGTCTACAAAGAACTGTGGCATCACGCCAATGACTTCGCCACCTTCATTCATCACGGCAGTCGCAACGACTCCCATGAGCCCTGTATTTCCACCACCATAGACAAGTGTGTGGTTGTGTTTTGCCATCCACTTCCCTAGTTCTTCTGTCTTTTTGTCAAATGCAGGGCAATTACTTTGGCTTGCCGCACAATAAACTGCAATATTCATACGTTCTCCTTTAAAAGAAAGAGGCGTAATCTCTTACGCCCCTCCACTCATTTTTATTTAAATGCTGCGATAATTTCGTCAGCAATATTTTTAGAACAGATAACACCTGTTGTCTTTTTGTTAGGAACTAAGAAGTCCACTTCTTTTCCATCTACTGTACTGTAGTGTAATCCTAATTCTTTAGCGATAACCATACCTGCTGCGATATCCCAAGGAGCAAGTAATGTAGAAACATATGCTACAGATTTTCCTAAGATTACTTGGATATGCTCGATTGAAGAAGCACCGTAAGTACGTGTAACCATTGCTTTACGGATCATTTCTGCTTCTTTTTCGTTGGCTTCTAATAACATAAATCCATTCACGTTAATTGAGCTATCGCCAATGCTGTGAATTTCAGGAGTTGAAAGACGACGGCCGTTGCAGTATGCACCGTAATCTTTAATACCGTACACGAAGCGATCACGCATCACATCGTAAATGTATCCTAAAAGACCTACGCCATCTTTATATAAAGCAATCATAATACCGAAGTCTTCTTGACGTTTCACGAAGTTTAAAGTGCCATCGATTGGGTCGATTAACCAAACGTAACCGTCCATTGAAGTTAATTCGTCACCGAAACCTTCTTCTCCCATGATTTTATGTGTTGGGAATTGTTCGCGAATTTTAGCGATAAAGAATTGTTCGATTTCTTTATCCACGTTTGTTACTAAGTCGTTACGGCTTGTTTTTGTATCTACTTTTAATGGTTCACCAAAGCTGTGACGAATTTTTTGTCCAGCCTCCATAATCCAGTCATTTACTAATAGGTGTGTTGCTAATAAATCCATTATTTTTTCAATCCTTCCATACGAATAATTTTTGTTACGTTTTTACTTGCTTGGACTACACGATAAAGGCTATATCCAGATGCTTCCTCGAATTCACGACCGAGTCTCTTCTCTTCACCGATACTACGGACTACCGTTTTAAATTCTTGGTAGGCTTTTTTAAAAGCTTCTACTTGGATTCCTTTTTCGTAAGCCTCTTCGACCGCATTCCAAAGTTTGATGACTTTATTCATCTCTTCATGCGACCATTCCAAATCAATTGGATAACTATAATTGGCCATCTCGCCACCTCACAATCATACCTATTTAGTATACACTTTTTCTGCAAGAGTTTCCATTTATGCATAACAAAAATTTCTTAAAAAAGAAGATGATTCCTGCGAATCCTTGCGGATTTTTTCATTGTCGTTGTAATGGGGCACCGGCTCAAGCCTTATGTCTTTCGCCTTTAAAGCCTCAAAGCAGGAGTAAGAAAAATATTTCTAACTCCTGCTAATTCGCATTTAATGCACTTTCCCATTACTATGACAATGAATCCGCCAGATTCTCCGTCATCATCTTCTTGGTGCTTTATATGAATGAACACAACTCTTCCAGAGTTTACTATATAGGTTGATTCCTCGAAAATTAGAGACGAGAGCTCAAATTTAATTACTGCTTTTCATTTTAATTTGTTTAAAGCACTCTTCTAAATTAATTCGCTTCACTCTCTAACTCGAGAAGCACCGGTTCCTATCCCTTGGGCACAAATCCCAAAAGAAAATCATTCATTTATGGATTACAGAGAATCCGTGGATTTTGTAGTTACAGTGACAGGAAGTGCATCAAAACGAGGGAGAAAGACAGAAATGCCATAGATACATTGTATCTATGGCATTTCGTTTTCTTTCCCCCACAAAAGTTGAATAGGAATGAGATAGCTGTTTACAGCGAAACTCATTCCATTCAACCACTGTGCTAAGAGGGCGTAGGATTTTTAATCCATACGCCCTCTTTGAGGCTTTAAAGGTGAGAGACCTTGGGCTCGAACCGATGCCCCGTTATCGCTAATATGAAGATATCCGTAAGGATACATAGTAATCCATAAGAGTACTTTTAAGTACTGAATTATTTTCCTTCTTGGTATTCTTTTGCGATTTGCGCACCAAGCTTCGCGTTATTGTAAACAAGCTGAATGTTTGTCTTCAAGCTTTCCCCGCCTGTTAACTCAACGATTTTCGCTAATAAGAATGGTGTGCTGTCTTTTCCGTGAATTCCTTTTTCGTCCGCTTCACGAACCGCTTGATCGATAATGGCATCGATTTTTTCGTGTGGAATTTCATATTCTGCAGGAATTGGGTTTGTAACTAAGATACCGCCTTTAAGGCCTAGTAAATCAGAGTAACGAATCATTTCAGCTACTTCTTTTGCTGAGTCTACACGGCTGTTTAATTTATACTCGGAAGTACGAGTGTAGAATGCTGGTAAGTAGTCTGTTTGATAGCCTACAACAGGAACTCCTTTTGTTTCTAAATATTCAAGAGTACGTGGTAAATCAAGAATCGCTTTTGCACCAGCACAGACAACTGTTACTGGAGTTTGTCCTAATTCATCTAAGTCTGCTGAGATATCCATTGTTTCTTCAACGCCACGGTGAACCCCACCGATACCGCCAGTTACGAATACTTTAATTCCAGCTAAGTGCGCACCAATCATTGTTGTAGCCACAGTAGTTGCTCCTAAAACACCTTTAGCAAACACTTCTGCTAAGTCACGGCGAGATACTTTTGCGACTGGTTTTTCTTTCGCAAGACGTTCTAAGTCTGCTTCTTCTAAACCGATTTTGTATTTACCATCCATGATAGCGATAGTTGCTGGAATAGCGCCATTGTCGCGAATAATTTGTTCTACCGTTTTAGCCATTTCAACGTTTTGTGGATATGGCATTCCGTGTGAAATGATTGTTGATTCTAACGCAACGACTGGTAGGTTGTTGTCTAATGCGTGTTGCACTTCTTTACTGATTGATAATAATGGATTCATGATAAACCTCTTTCCTTTAATTGTTGATATTCTTTTTCAAATGACTTAGCGTTTAAGTCTTTTCGAACTGTTTCAATGGCTTGGACCGTATAGTACGAATTCGTTAATCCGTATCCAATCGACTCTTCCAAGCTTGCTCCTTTAAGAGCCCCGTAAAGCACTCCAGAAGAAAATGAATCTCCTGCTCCTGTCACGTCACAGACATGCTCTGCTTTTATTGGTGTAAAAGTTTTTACGACTCCTGTAGCATCTGCAAAGACACCACATTTCGTCCCTTTTGTAATGACGATATTTTCAACGCCATCCTTCTGCCACAAATTAGCTAGTTCCGAAAGCG
This sequence comes from Granulicatella sp. 20925_1_45, assembly GCF_041433555.1. Taxonomy (NCBI): domain Bacteria; kingdom Bacillati; phylum Bacillota; class Bacilli; order Lactobacillales; family Carnobacteriaceae; genus Granulicatella; species Granulicatella sp. 20925_1_45. The sequence goes on from NZ_JAPWBR010000003.1 coordinate 93,002, forward strand.
TGTGTTCTCCGTACCTCGTCCTGGACTCATCTGCATTGACGACAATCCAAGTCACTCCTTGTAAATCGTCTGGGATTCGTTTCATCTTCGGTCCACTCACTGGAATAATGGCCAGTGGAATCTTCTCAAGACTTGTTAACTGAATGAGCGCTTGTAATGTTTCTTGCGGAAGATTCAGATCCGCAATGACTAGTGCTGCTTGTTTCACCGCTTCTTCGTGCGAAATAAGCCAGTCAGGCGTCATTTCCTCACAAATGGTCATATCGGCTAAAGCTAGACACATATCTCCTTGGAGGTCCAAAATCGCTGTATAATTCGACGTTGTTTTTCCTTTTAATCGGTCTACAAGTGAAAAATCGATAATGCCTTCAGTCTCTTTTTCAAGCCAAGTAAAACTTTCGTCATCGCCTGCAACTGACAACATCTTGACAGGTACGCCTAGACGTCCCAGATTTTCGGCAATGTTTCTTGAAACACCACCAGCACTCAGCGACGAGACCACTGGATTACTCGTCTCAAGCACGAGATTTTCGAGCAATTGAACTTTCTTATCCACGTTCATTCCGCCGATACAAAGTACATAGGAATCTTTAAAATTCTTCTCTTCTGACATGAAACATCCCCCTTCGTTTACAAAAAGGTTCGATGAATGGAGGTTGATGAAGCCTTTCCTTCATTCGGTCTTATACGCTTCATTATACGCGATAACCCCTACTCCAATCAAGATATCCAGGAGAAAACCACAAATATTTCAAAATTCATTCAGATAATTGTTCGGATTTAAAACATAAACAATAACATCTTTCCTTTGATTAAAACAAAAAAGGACTCGAAAACTCGAGTCCTCTGTCGTATTCTTTAGAATTATACGTGAATTGGCATACCTAATGCTAATTCAGCAGTATCCATAACTACTTCTGATAATGATGGATGTGAGTGGATTGTTAATGCGATATCTTCCGCATTCATTCCAGCTTCAACTGCTAAACCTAATTCAGCAATAATGTCTGAAGCGTTCACGCCGGCAACTTGTGCACCAACGATTACGTTATCTTCTTTAGTAGTGATTAAACGAACGAAACCTTCTGTAGCGTTCAATGATAATGCACGACCATTTCCTGATAATGGGAATTTAGAAGCTTTTACTTGTAAACCAGCATCTTTAGCTTGTTGTTGAGTGTAACCAACTGAAGCTAATTCTGGATCAGTGAAGGCAACAGATGGCATTGCACGGTAGTCAACAGCAACTGCTTTACCTGAGATTGCTTCTGCAGCGATTTTTCCTTCGTAGCTTGCTTTGTGAGCTAAAGCTGGTCCAGGAACGATATCACCGATTGCAAAGATTGATTTAACGTTTGTACGTCCTTGGTTGTCAACTTTCACTAAACCACGTTCAGTCATTTCAACACCAGCAACGTCTAAACCTAATTCATCAGTGTTAGGACGGCGACCTACAGCAACCATTACGTAGTCAGCTTCAACAGCTTCTTCTTTGCCGTCAACTGTGTACTTAACAGTTACGCTATCACCATTGTCAACAGCTTCTTTAGCCATTGCGTTTGTTACGATAGTAACACCTTTTTTAGCCATGTTATCTTCAACAAGTTTAACCATGTCTTTGTCAAACATTGAAAGAATGCTTGGAGCACCTTCAAGGATTGTCACTTCTGAACCTAAGTTAGCGTATGCTGAACCTAATTCTGAACCGATAACTCCACCACCGATAACAACTAATTTTTTAGGAACTTCTTTAAGACCTAAACCACCTGTTGAATCGATAACGCGTCCGCCAAATTTGAAACCTTTGATTTCGATTGGACGGCTACCAGTAGCTACGATAGCGTGGTTGAATGAGTATGTTTGAGCGCTGTCTTCAGTAACAACACGTAAAGTGTGTTCGTCTACTAAGAAAGCTTCTCCACGAATGATTTCAACTTTGTTTTTCTTTAATAAGTACTCAACACCAGCAGTTAATTTCTTAACAACTTGGTTATCTTTCCATTCTTGAGTTTTAGCGAAGTCTAAAACAACTTCTTTAGCAGTCACACCAAATACTTCTGAGTGTTGTGCTTCTTGGTAATGATGTCCAGCAGCAATCAATGCTTTAGAAGGAATACATCCAACGTTTAAGCAGACACCACCAATATATTCTTTCTCGATAATTGCAACTTTTTGACCTTCTTGTGCTGCACGAATAGCTGCAACATATCCACCAGGGCCGGCACCGATTACGACTGTATCTAGTTCAATAGCGAAATCGCCTACTACCATTTTTTTCACCTCTTAAAAGTTTTCAAATAAGGAACCGACGTAAACACGTGTCTACGTCGTTCCTAACAGTTTAATGAATTAAGCTTCCATTAATAATAATTCTGGATCGTTTAATAGACGTTTGATTTCGTTCATAGCTTTTTGAGCAGTTGCGCCGTCCACGATACGGTGGTCAAAGCTTAATGATAATTTCATGTTACGTCCGATTACGATTTCATCGTTTTCGTTGATTACTGGTTCGCGAACGATTGTACCAACACCTAAAATCGCAACTTCAGGGTAGTTGATAACTGGAGTGAACCAACCGCCACCTACTGAACCGATGTTAGAGATTGTAATTGTTCCTTGTCCCATTTCTGCAGCTGTTAATTTACCTTCATGAGCTTTTGCAGCTAATGCGTTAATTTCATCTGCAATACCGAACATGCTCTTAGTGTTCGCATCTTTGATATTTGGAACGAATAAACCTAAATCTGTATCTGTAGCGATACCGATATTGATGTAGTTTTTGTAAACAATTTCTTGAGATGCATCGTCGATAGAAGCATTCAATACTGGGAATTTCTTCATTGCTACTGCTAAAGCTTTAACAACGTAAGGTAAGAATGTTAATTTAGTACCTTGTGCAGCTGCAACATCTTTGAATTTCTTACGGTGATCCCAAAGTTTAGAAACTTCAACTTGGTCATGTAATGTAACGTGTGGTGCAGTGTGTTTGCTGTTAACCATTGCTTTAGAGATTGCTTTACGCATTGGAGTTAATTTAACGCGTTCTTCACGTTCTGCTGATCCAACGAATGGTTTAGCTGGAGCTGGAGCCGCTACTGGTGTAGATGCTTGAGCTGGAGCTGCTGCAGGAGCTTCTACTGCTGCTGGAGCTGCTGGAGCTGCTACTGGTGCGCCACCGAAGTTATCGATGTCTTCACGAGTTACGCGTCCACCTTTACCAGTTGGAACTACTGCTGTAATATCAACGCCTTTTTCACGTGCGTATTGACGAACTGAAGGCATCGCTAATACTAATTTACCAGGGTTGCTTGCTGCAGGAACTCCTGTTGGAGCTGCAGGTGCCGCTGGAGCTGCTGCTGGTGCTGGAGCTGCAGGTGCTGCTGGAGCCGCTGCTGCAGGTGCGTGAGAACCGCCTTCTGTTGCGATTTCAACGATAACATCACCAACGTGAGCTACTGTTCCTTCAGATACTAAAACTGCTGTTACAGTTCCAGATACTGGAGAAGGAATTTCTTCTACAGATTTGTCGTTTTGTACTTCGAATAAAATGTCATCTTCAGCAATCTTGTCGCCTACTTTGATGTCGATTTTAACGATTTCACCTTCTGCAATTCCTTCACCGATGTCAGGTAATTTGAATTGGAAAGTGCTTGATGCTGCTGGTGCAGCTGGTGCAGGTGCTGCCGCTGGAGCCGCTGCTGGTGCAGATGCTTCTGCTGGGCCAGAACCATCGTCGATAACAACGATAACGTCGCCTACGCGAGCTACTGTACCTTCTTGAACTTTAACTTCTAATACTTTACCACTTACTGGAGAAGGAATTTCTTCTACAGATTTGTCGTTTTGTACTTCGAATAAAATATCATCTTCTTGAATTGTATCTCCGACTTTAATGTCGATTTTTACGATTTCGCCTTCTGCGATACCTTCACCGATATCAGGCATTTTAAATTGGAAAGCCATGCTTGTACATCCCTTCTTATTTTTATAAAACTCTAAAGAGCACACTCATGCGAGAGGCTCTTTAGAATGAAAATTGTTGAATTAGAAGTTCACTGTTTCGCGAACTTTAGCTTCAATATCGCTAGCATTTGGTAACCAGTCGTTTTCTGCTTGACCAAATGGGAAGATTGTATCTGGAGCTGCAACACGTCCGATTGGAGCTTCTAAACTTAAGATTGCACGTTCAGAAATTTCAGACATTACCATTGCGCCGATACCAGCTTGACGTTGTGCTTCTTGAACAACAACTACGCGACCAGTTTTTTCAACTGAAGCTAAGATTGTGTCTAAGTCTAATGGAGAAACAGTACGTAAGTCGATAACTTCTACTGAGATTCCTTCTTTTTCTAAGTTTTCAGCAGCTTTAACAGCTTCACGAACCATTGCACCGTAAGTAATTACAGATACGTCTTTACCTTCACGAGTTACTGCAGCTACTCCTAGAGGAACTGTGTATTCTCCTTCTGGAACTTCTTCACGGAATGAACGGTATAATTTCATGTGTTCTAAGTAAACAACTGGATCGTTGTCACGAATAGCTGAAATTAATAATCCTTTTGCATCGTATGGGTTTGAAGGGATAACCACTTTCAAACCTGGAGATTGAGCTACTAAACCTTCTAAGTTATCTGAGTGTAATTCAGGTGTGTGTACCCCACCACCAAATGGTGAACGGAATACGATTGGCATGTTACGAGTTCCACCCATACGGTAACGTGTACGAGCTGCTTGAGCTACCACGCTATCCATTACTTCGAATACGAATCCGAAGAATTGGATTTCAGGAACTGGACGGTAACCTTCTAAAGCTAAACCGATTGCTAAACCACCGATACCAGATTCTGCTAAAGGAGTGTTGAACACGCGGTCTTCACCGAATTCATCTTGAAGCCCTTGAGTTGCACGGAAAACCCCACCGTTTTTACCAACGTCTTCCCCGAAAATTAGGACATTTTCATCACGTTTTAATTCGACAGCCAAAGCATCAGTAATGGCTTGAATCATTGTCATTTGTGCCATAATTATTTATTCTCCTTTGCTTTAAAGTATTCGATTTGTTCTTTAATAACGTTTGTTGGTTCTTCAAACATTGTTTCTAAGAAGAATGAAACTTTTTGTTTAGGTTGTTTGTCAGCCTCTTTAATCGCTTCTTTGATTTCTTCTTTAGTTGCTTCAATTACTTCGTTTTCTTTTTCTTCTGACCATAAGCCTTTAGCTGTTAGGTAGTTACGGAAACGAATTAATGGATCTTTCTTAGCCCATTCATCTTGAATTCCTTCTGGTTGGTAACGAGTTGGGTCGTCACCTGATAATGTATGAGGACCATAACGGAAGCAGATTGTTTCGATTAACACAGGACCGTTTCCAGCAACTGCGTATTCACGAGCTTTTTTAGTTACAGCGTAAACTGCTAATGGGTCCATACCATCCACTTGGATACCAGGGATACCAGCAGCAACTGCTTTTTGAGCTAATGTTGGAGCAGCTGTTTGTAACTCACGAGGAGTTGAAATTGCCCAACCGTTATTTTGAATGAAGAATACTGCAGGAGCTTGGTATGCACCAGCGTAGTTAATACCTTCATAGAAGTCCCCTTGTGAAGATCCTCCATCACCAGTATAAGTCACTGCAACATTTTTCTTACCACGTTTTTTAAGACCTAAAGCAACACCGGCTGCTTGAACATATTGAGCACCAATGATGATTTGTGGTGGTAAAGCTTTTAATGATTCTGGGTACATGTTACCTGCAACATGTCCACGAGACCATAAGAATGCTTGTGATAATGGTAAACCGTGTTTTACTAATTGAGGTACATCACGGTAACCTGGTAATAGAACGTCGTCTTTTTCAAAAGCTTTGATAGAAGCTAATTGAGATGCTTCTTGTCCAGCTGTTGGAGCGTAGAAACCTAAACGTCCTTGACGGTTTAATGCAGTTGAACGTTCGTGTAAAATACGTGACCATACCATGTCAGTCATTAATTGAACTAACTCATCGTCAGATAAATCTGGTACTAAGTCAGGATTTACAACTTTTCCTTCTGCGTCTAACACTTGAACCATTTCGAAGTTCGTGTTACTTGGTGTGAAAAGTGCATCGAGATTGAATTTTTTCTTCGTTGCCATACTTCTTTTTTCCCCTTTTCTATAAGAAATTGTGCTTAACAGACAAAACAGGTGGTTAAAACTGTACTATTCCCTCTGCTATCGTATAATAATTTAACAAACTTTTGTGAAATATGCAAGCAAAGAAGACTTTATGGAGCGTTTTTGTAAACTTTGTGAAAAAACTACCACTATCTTACGCTAAATAAAGTCTTCTTTTATTCTGATTTGTTCATTCAATTTTCTGTTTTCACGTTTTTTCAGTAAATGAATTCTTAATTTTCACAATGAAACTGTACTAGTCTGTTGGTGAAAACTGTACTAATATTTTAAAACAGTTTTAATTGTTTATATAGTCTATTTGTATTTTCCAGATGCGAAACGGTGAGTCCTATCAGTCTTATCGGGCGTTCTTGCATCATTTCTTCAAAAAGCTGAAGTGCAATCGAATAGATTTCCTCCTGTTTATTCAAATAATCACGCATTGTAACACTCTTCGTCATTGTATTAAATTCCAAATCTCTTAATTTAAGCGTGACGGTTCTTGCGGCAAGACTTCTCTTCTTCAACATCCGTTCTAATTCTTCTGAAAACTCCTCCAAGTATCCCGTTAGAATACCATGGTCGGTCGTATCCTTTATTAAGGTTCGCTCTGTCCCGATGGATTTACGTTCCCTGTGAAGCGTCAGTTGGTCATTTGACTCCCCTCGTACTTGCAAGTACAATCGTGGACCAAGAGTGCCAAACTTCTTCTCCAGTTCTTCCTTAGACAATGGAAAGAGATCTTCTCCTGTTAGAATACCCGCTTGTTTCAATTTCTCTGCGCTCACTTTTCCAACTCCATAGAAATCTTCAATAGGAATTGTTCGAATAAACTCTTTAGCATTTTCAGGTGTAATGACGGTCACTCCAGAAGGCTTATGATAGCCTGATGCCATTTTCGCGAGAAACTTATTAAAGGACACGCCAACGGAACAAGTGAGTCCTGTTTTTTCATAGACATCCTTTTGAATCGCGTGTGCAATTATGGTTGCAGACGTCATCCCTTTTTTATTATCTGTGACATCTAAATAGGCTTCATCAATCGAGAGTGGCTCGATTAAATCTGTGTAGGTTCGAAACACTTCATGCACCTGAGCAGAAACTTCTTTATATAACTGATATCGCCCAGGCGTGAGTATGGCTTGTGGGCAGAGTTTCATGGCTTTTACTGTAGGCATCGCAGAACGCACGCCAAAAGCTCTCGCCTCATATGAACAAGTAGACACAACACCTCTTTGGTTAGGTTTCCCACCGACAATCACAGGCTTTCCTCTCCACTCAGGATGGTCCCTTTGTTCCACCGATGCGAAAAACGCATCCATATCTACATGTAAAATTTTCCGCATCGATTTCCCTCTCTTTCTATCAACGTTTCTTCTCTATCTTATCGATTTTTGATGAAAAATAAAAACGGAATGCACATTGGCACTCCGCTTGCGTCTATTCATTGTTTGCTATGAATCTTTTTCTTGCAAAATAGCGAATGATTTTTGCAACCACGATTCCATTTGTGATGGCAAAGATGACTATCTGCACAACGCCTGCTCGTTGGATGACTTGCTGCATCCATTCATCAAGTGCTAAATCTGTTGCGTATTTTAAAACAGTAACACCAAACGCTCGAACGACTAATGTAAGCCATGCGATACAAAGTAGCCCCGCATTTTCAATAATAAATTCAAAGAAATCATCCGGGAATTTCTTCTTCGCAAATTCCATTCCAAATACAATGACTAAAATCAGTATACTGAGAATGACAACATGCCATCCTTGAGTTGTAATAAAAGCATTCCCTAAGTTCATTAAGGTTGCTGTTAGCACTAAATAGAGAATGGTTAAAACAGCGACGATATTATAGTAAATCAACATCAGTTTTTTCATCATTATCCCTCCATTTCAACTCTTCTATCTACTTCTATTGTACTCCTCCTAAAAGCGGACTTCAATCATTCATTTTCTTATTCATTTTGGAAATAAAAAAAGACTGACAGAGAACCTGCCAGTCTTACTTATTTAAATTAATTTTTGCTTTCTTCGTCAGAATCTTTTTTCTTAGCGAATACTAACACTCCAACTGCTGCAACTACTAAAAGTGCACCAATCACCATATAGATTGTTTGGTTGCCAGTACCTGTGTTTGGAAGTTCTTCAGTTACAGTTGTTGAAGTTTCTTCAACTGTTGTAACTGTTGTTTCTTCTGTTGTAGAGGTAGTTGTTGTTGCCGTTGTATTTGTTTCTTCCTCTGTAGAGGTAGTTGTTGTTGTCGTTGTAGTTGTTTCTTCCTCTGTAGAGGTAGTTGTTGTTGTCGTTGTAGTTGTTTCTTCCTCTGTAGAGGTAGTTGTTGTTGTCGTTGTAGTTGTTTCTTCCTCTGTAGAGGTAGTAGTTGTTGTCGTTGTAGTTGTTTCTTCCTCTTTAGGAGTATCTTTCACATGTAAGATGCTTCCATCTTTACCAAGAGTTACTGTATATTCAGTTTCATCTAATTCGTAACCTTCTGGAGCAGTTTTCTCTTTAATCTTGAATTCTTTACCAGCATATTTTTCATCGAATTGTGATGAAACCGCATGACCTTCTTCGTCAGTAGTCACTTCAACTGTATTTCCATCTGGATCTGTAATGACATATACAGCACCTTGAACAGGATTCAATGTTTTCTCGTCTACTTTGCTCACTTTAACTGTGTAAGCACTCGTTGCTTCGATTGTACCTGAGAAGAGTGAAGTTGCACTTGCTGTGAATGTTGTTTCAGTCGTATTTGTACGACGAGTGACAGGTGTACCGTCTGCTTTTGCTACAGAAACCATATTTTGAACTTTACTTCCATCATTTGGAGTTGTTGTGTCATAAGTGACATAGTATTTTTTAGTTCCATCTTTGAATGTGATTGTAAAGTTCGTATAGTTTTCATTCCAGTTTACTGTGTAGTCAGTTCCTTCTACTAATTGTACGAAATCCGATTCTTTACCAGATGTTGTTTCGTTCATTGAAGGTGCATTGTACACGACTAATGATTCAGGAATATATTGAATCGAAGCAGTAGATGGGTCACTTGGCAATGTATCAGTTAATACTAAGTTTTCCCCTAAGTTATCTCCACTCGTGTTTACACGTACTTTCCATTCTGAAACGTATTGGCCAGAACCTTTTGAACCTGCAGCTTCTAATTTTGCTGATGTCCAAGCTTTATTAGCTGCTTGCCCACCAATTTTTGCAAAGTTTTCTTTACCAATTGAATCTGTTTCATTTGAAAGAGTTTGGACATTATGCGTTTGCGTAATTGTTGTCTTCATTGAAGGTGAATCAAATGTTACGGGTTGGTTCGAAACATTCTTCTTATATAAGAAGTTTAGCGCCAAAGTTCCTTTGACCTCTTTGACTGTATCCGCACCTTTTGCTGCTAAATATTGGTCAAGGTTCTTCAGTGTGACTGTAATCGTCCCACCTTGGTTATCTCCATGGCCTTCAAAATGTGCATCCGCAATTGGTACATTCGTTGCTAAATCAACTAATTCCACGTCATGATTATCATAGAAAGTAATCTCAGCCGGAACCTCTAATTTAAAGAAATCACCATTTTGAATATCTCCATTGTAATGCTCTAAGTCAAATACCGCTCTTAATTTATAGGCTCTATTTGTAAGGATTTGATAGACTCCATTTGCATCTGGACTTAATTTTGTATCCGATTGATCAAGAAGTTCTAATCCTGAAATTACGTTTTGAAGCTCTTTTCCTTCAGCTGCTTTTGCTGAAGTGTTTCCTAAAAACACCAATGATAAAATCACCAATAAAGTTGCGAACAAACCAAACCATTTACTCTTTTTCTTCATAAAAACCCTTCTTTCTTTTAACCGTTTTCACTATGGTACCACAAACTTCATACTAAAGGCAAAAAAATAGAGCAAGTGGGCATATTCCACTTACTCTACACGCCAATCAATTGGTTGTTGACCTGTTTTCTTTAAAAATTCATTAATTTGACTAAAAGGTTTGCTTCCAAAGAATCCGCGGTATGACGACAGCGGGCTTGGATGTGGCGCCTTTAAAATCAAATGATTGGGATTAGTAATCAGCTTTTCTTTTGATTGTGCTGGTTTCCCCCACAATACAAAGACGATTGGATGATCACTTTGATTAAGAGAAGTAATGACTGCATCGGTAAAAGTTTCCCAACCTTGACCACGATGACTATTCGCCTCATGTGCACGAACTGTCAATACTGTGTTCAAAAGCAACACGCCTTGCTTTGCCCAAGCGGTTAAATCCCCACTCTTTGCAACAGGAATGCCAAGGTCGCTTTCAAGTTCCTTATAAATATTGAGTAATGAAGGTGGCAAGGCGATTCCTTTTTGCACGGAGAAACTTAGACCATGTGCTTGGTTATCGCCATGATAAGGATCTTGACCAAGAATCACCACTTTCACGTTATCAAATGGTGTCAGTTCCAAGGCCTTAAAGACATTCTCTGCAGCAGGAAATACTTTGTGATGATTTCGCTCGCTTTGTTCAAAGGCACGTACTGCATGGAAATACTCTTTTTTCTTCTCCTCACCAATAACATCATGCCACGTTGTCATAGAGTATCCTCTTTTCTCTCGTAGATTTCAAACGTATGTGGGTAGACATTTTTTTCATCCACTTCACCTTCGAGTGACTTCACTTTCACGAAATCGCCCCATGGAAAATCGGTTGGGAAATACGTATCCCCTTCAAATGTATGATGTATTCGTGTGCAATATAAAAGCTCCACATGGTCTTTTAGAAGACGGTAGACTTCTGCACCACCACACACATAAATATCCTCGTGTTTGGAATCTTCGATAATCGCATCAATATCAGTAACGACTTCAGCACCTGGTACTTCATAATCGTTGCTTCTTGTTAAAAGAACAGTTTGACGTCCTGGAAGCAAGCGACTCCCCATCCCTTCGAACGTTTTACGTCCCATAAGGATGGTTTGTCCCATCGTTACTTCTTTAAAGAATTTCAAATCATTCGGCAATCGCCAAGGAAGCGTGTTGTCTTTTCCAACAAGTCCTTGTTCATCTTGAGCCCAAATATAAATTAACATCTGTCTCCTCCAGTATTACACGGCAATCGGTGCTTTAATCGTTGGATGCGGATTATATCCTTCTACAATTACATCATCAACATCGATATCAAACATTGATTTTTCAGGATGTTTTAATACGAGTGTTGGCAATTCTCTTTCTTCACGCGCTAATTGCGTTTCTACTTGTTCCATATGGTTTAAGTAAATATGCGCATCGCCTAATGTATGAACGAATTCACCAACTTCTAAGCCTACTTCATTTGCGATTAAATGTGTTAATAAAGCGTAACTTGCAATATTGAACGGCACTCCTAGGAACACATCCGCACTACGTTGGTATAATTGGCAGCTTAATTTACCATCAGCCACATAGAATTGGAACATTGTGTGGCATGGAGGAAGCGCCATGCTAGGCACATCTTCTGGATTCCATGCTGAAACAATCATACGACGTGAATCTGGAGAATTCTTCAATAAGTTGAGTAAGTCTGCGATTTGGTCAATCGTTTCCCCTTTTGTTGTTTTCCAGTGACGCCATTGGGAACCATAAATATTTCCAAGTTCACCGAATTCAACCGCAAAAGCATCATCCGTTAAGATTTTCTCACAGAAGTCTTTCTTCACTTCTTGGTATACTTCGTTGAACGCTTCGTCTTCTAAGCAACGACGTCCAAAGTCTGTCATATCAGGACCAGTATATTTTGGAGAAGAAACATAACGCTCAAACGCCCATTCGTCCCAGATGTGGTTGTTGTGTTCTAATAAGTATTTGATATTCGTATCGCCGTGCAAGAACCATAACAATTCGCTCTTAATTAAACCGAACGCCACACGTTTTGTTGTCAACAGTGGAAATCCCTTTTGTAAGTCAAAACGCATTTGGTATCCGAACACACTCTTTGTACCCGTACCAGTACGGTCAGTTTTTGTTGTTCCTTCTTCTAAAATCTTTCTTAGTAAGTCTTTATATTGTTTCGTCATATCTGTTCCTTTCTTTAATTCCCTGCTAATTCTGCTAAATATTCCCAACGTTCGTAAGCTGCACTTGCCGCTTCTTCCGTCTTGTCTAGTTCCTCTTGTAATTCTTGAAGTTTAGCAAAATCTTGTGCATGGACACTCATTTCCTCTTGCAAGAATTCCAGTTTTTCTTCGAGTTCTTGAATGGTTCCTTCAATCGTCTCCCATTCCTTCTTCTCTTGATACGTCATCTTCTTAGCCGGAGCAACTTTTGGTGCCTCCACTTTTTGTGCTTCCGCCTTAGGAGCTTCCACTGCAACTTTTGCTAGTGATTTTTCTTGTTCTAAATACTCACTCATCGAGCCATAGAAGAGTTCAGTTTGTCCATTTCCTCGGATAACAAATAATTGCTCGACCGTCTTATCTAAGAAGTAACGGTCATGGGATACAATAAGAACCGCTCCATTAAATGACTCTAAGAAGTCTTCGAGTACGGTTAATGTATCGATATCCAAATCGTTGGTTGGTTCGTCTAATAATAACACATTTGGTTTTGTCATTAATAAGCGAAGTAAGTAGAGTCGTCTTCTCTCTCCCCCAGACAAGGTATGGATATACGCTCCATGTAAATGTCTTGGGAATAAGAAGGTCTCGAGTAATTCTGAAATCGATGCTACTTCTCCGTTTTCACGTTTAATCTCTTCCGCTTCTTCTCGTAAATATTGGATTAGCTGTTTATCCATTGGAATATCTTCATCTTGTTGTTTATAGTACGCGATTCGAACGGTCTCACCGACAACAAATTGGCCACTATCAAATGGAATCTGGCCGGCAATGGCATTTAAGAAGGTTGATTTTCCAACACCATTCACCCCAGCAATCCCGATACGCGCTTGACTTTGAATAATCCAATCAAGATTCTTCACGATGGATTGCCCATTAATCGAAAGACTTACATCTTCCATTTGGAAGACACGTTTTCCGATACGCGCTTGGTCGAATTCCATCACTAGCTTGTCGTTTGAAGTCGTCTGCTTCACTTCTTTTTCTAAGGCTTCAAAACGATGAATTCGAGCCTGTTGCTTCGTTGAACGAGCCTGTGCTCCTTGACGCATCCATTCTAGTTCACTTAAATATAATCTTTTTTGTTTCTGACTCATGCGTGCCGCGATTTGTTCTCTTTGGCTTCGTTGTTCTAGATACGATTCATAATTTCCTTCGTAAGCTTCGATTCGTCCATTCACTAGTTCAAACATATGCGTTACCGCACGTTCTAAGAAGTAACGGTCGTGAGTCACGAGCATCATCGCACCTTTGTAATTGGCTAAATACCCTTCTAACCATTCGATGGCTTCTAAGTCTAAGTGGTTCGTTGGTTCATCGAGCAATAGTAAATCCGGTTCTTCCATCAATACTTTTGCAAGTCCCACACGTTTCTTCTGACCACCAGAGAGTGTGCCCACTTCTTTCTGGATATCCGTTAGTCCCATCTTTTGAAGAATGGTCTTAATTTGAACTTCCACTTGCCATCCATCGATTTCATTCATCTTTTGCTCTAAGACGCTGTATCGTTTTGTGAGGCTTTCTGAAGTCGGATTTTCACGTAATTGTTCCACCACTTCTTCAAAGTCATGAACGACTTTTAATGTTGGATGGTCTCCTTTATATAAGGCCTCAAAAATTGTATCTTCGTCATCTAATTCTGGTTGCTGCGATAAGTATCCAATTCTGTAATCGTTAGACGTTGTGATGTCACCTGATTCGGCAAAATCAACCCCTGCTAGAATGGATAATAATGTACTCTTACCAGTCCCATTTTGACCGATTAACCCCACGTGTTCTCCTTCATTAATAATAAAGGACACGTCTTCTAATAATGATTTCGCACCATAAGATTTTTTCAAATGATCGACTCTAAAATCTTTCATGCAAACTCCTTTCAAGTCTCTTAATATAACCCTTGAATTTTCCCATTGTCATCAACACTAATTCCAAGTGCTGCTGGAACTTTAGGAAGTCCCGGCATCGTTAAAACTGTTCCCGTTAATGCGACAATAAATCCAGCACCTAGTTTTGGAATCAATGAACGAATCGTGATTTCAAAGTTTTCTGGACGCCCTTTTAACTTGGCGTTGTCTGAGAATGAATACGGTGTTTTTGCAATGCATACATTTAAATGATTCCATCCAGCCTCTTCAATCTCTTTCAATTGTTCTAATGCTTCAGGTGTATAGTTCACCTTCATGGCTCCATAAATATTCTTAGCGACTGCATCGATTTTTTCTTGAATCGGTTGAGTCTCTTTATAAGTTGGATGAAAAGCAGCTTTGCCACTTTCACAGAGTTCAACAACTTTCTGTGCTAATTCAATACCGCCCTTGGAACCTTTTTCCCATACCGCAGTCATGATACAAGGAACTCCAAACTCCTGACAAAGCGATGCAAAGAGTTCTTGTTCTGCTTTTGTATCTGATACAAATTCATTCAGCGCTACCACTACAGGTAAACCATACTGTTGAACATTCTCAATATGTTTCGCTACGTTCTTAAATCCTTCGCGAACCGCCTCAAGCGATTCTCCTAGTGCTAATTCTTCAAGAGATAATCCGCCATGCATCTTCGTTGAACGAATGGTTGCTACCACTACGACTGCATCTGGACTCTTTCCAAGAACCGGCACCTTAATATCCAGAAACTTCTGAGCACCTAGGTCGGCCCCAAAACCTGCTTCTGTGACCGTATAATCTGCCAAAGTTAAGGCCATTTTCGTAGCGATAACACTATTACATCCATGTGCAATATTGGCAAATGGTCCGCCATGAACAATGGCTGGCGTTTCTTCTAAAGTTTGAACAAGGTTTGGCTTCACGGCTTCTTTCATAAGGGCCGTAATAGCTCCTTCAACTTGTAAATCAGCTACTGTCACTGGTTTCCCATTCACATCAAACGCCACTAAAATTTGCGATACACGACGTTGCAAGTCTTTTAAGTCACTCGCTAAACAAAGCACCGCCATCATTTCGGTTGCAACCGTAATATCAAAACCGTCCTTGCGAGGCACCCCATTTATCGGACCACCAAGTCCAATTTCAATTTGGCGTAACGAACGGTCATTCAAATCGAGCGCTCGTTTCCACAAAATGCGGCTTGTATCGATTTGTAGCTCATTTCCTTGGTGAATGTGATTGTCAATGATTGCAGACAATAGATTTGTCGCCGTCGTTAAGGCGTGCATGTCCCCTGTGAAATGCAAGTTGATTTCTTCCATCGGAACGACTTGCGCATATCCTCCACCTGTTGCTCCACCTTTAAGTCCAAGAGTCGGTCCTAGAGATGGTTCACGCAGCGCAATCGCTGTTTTCTTTCCAATAGCCGTTAGTGCGTCTCCTAACCCCACTGTTACCGTAGACTTACCTTCACCAGCAGGAGTCGGGTTCATCGATGTGACTAAAATGAGTTTCCCAAAATTCTCTGGGTTATGAATGTCATTCTTATCAATCTTTGCCTTGTATTTTCCATAAGGCTCTACTTCTTCAGGAGTTAAATTGAGTTTCTCGGCAATCACCGAAATAGGTTGCATTTGGTTTTCTTGTGCAATTTCAATATCTGTTTTCATGACGTCACCTCGCTTCATGCATATTCGTTTTATTATACCATAATTTAACGCAAAAAAAGAATGAGGATGCAACATCATCCTCATTCATCTCTTATTATTATAATCTTCTTTTTTCTTGAATCCTAACACACCAAAACCGCTAAGTAAGAATGCAGCTGCTGTACCTAATAGTGAGTCCGCTGTCCCTGTATTTGGAAGTTGTGGTGCTGGAGTTGCCGGAACTTCCGGTGTCACAGGTACTTCTGGAGTTGCCGGAACTTCCGGTGTCACAGGTACTTCTGGAGTTGCCGGAACTTCCGGTGTCACAGGTACTTCTGGAGTTGTTGGAACTTCTGGAGTTTCTGGTGTGACTGGTTTATAAATATAAGTTACGACAATTGTTCCTTCGATGACTTTACCAGTTTCTTCACCTTCATGACGAACAAGTTGATATGTCACGCCATCTTTCACAATCGTTCCTGGATTTTCTCCTTCTTCATTCGTGTTATATTCCGTATCGACAAGAGATGCAGGAGTATCTTCACGATCTTCTTTCAGGGTATTTCCCTCTTCATCTTGATACTTCACGATAACATTTCCGTATGTCAATGTTTCTAACTCTTCTGGAGTCGTAGGCTCTACAGGAAGTGCTGAAATAATCGCATATTTATTTACCGTTACACTTGGAGCTTCTGGTTCAGTTGGCTCACTTGGTTTCACTGGTTCTTCCCCTGGTGGTTGAGGAAACGCAATATTCGTATTAATCGCAAACCAATAAACTGTATTAAGCCCTACTGAGTTTCCTTGTACTGAGAACGTGTAGTGATTATCGTACAGACGAAGCGCTCCACTTCCCCAATAGAAGTTTGGTGCTGTTTCATCGTCCCAACCTTTTACATTACCCATGTCATTCCCGTTGAATTTTGAGCCATGTTCTAAGTATTGGTTGTCGTTCACTGAATAGATTTCACCATTTTGTTCACTTACAGAAGAACCTGGAATTGGAATAAATTTGTTGCTTCCAACACTCATTTTTTCAATATGCTTTGTATCATCCCAAGCCCATTTTGTTTCACCGTTTTCTGTATAACGAATGCCGTTGTAGTGGTTCAAACTGTTTACAGCAATAATTGAATTTCCATCGTAGACTGCTTGGACTTCATTTCCGTCAGCATAATAGTAATGATCCACAACATTAATCGTTAATGGGTTAGCTGAATCCGTGCTATCTCCCACTACAATCGTTTTAGCTGGATCACGATACACATTCGCAATGATTTTTCCTGAATTACCAGGCGCACTTGTAACTGTAAATTCACGGACGATTTTAGCGATGGCTGTGTCTTTAAAGCGTGAATTGGATAGATTTGTGCTTGTCACAGTCATAGTTTTACCGACCTCGAGCGCCACCCAAGCGTCATCTGTATCTGAATACGGATTCGTTGTTGTCAAATACTCGTCTTTTACTTTGTCTCCATCAAATCGAGCTAAGTAGTCTGATTGGTTTAAGGCATCCACCCCTGCTTGTGTGAGATAGTTGACATCTCCACTCACAACCGTATGCGCATCTGGTTCAGTCTTTAACGCTAATTCTTGTAATGTATTAATGACCCCCGCATCTGTACCGTTCGCAATTTGCTTTTGGTATTCTTCGTATGCGGCTTTCTTTTCGTCGTATTGAGCTTTTTTAATATTATATTCTTTTAAATCTTCGTCGTATTGCTTCTTCTCTTCGGCGTATTTTGCTTTATCTTCTTTATATTTATTAGTGACTTGTTCAATCTCAGCTGCTTTTTCGTCTTGAGCTGCTTTGACTTGTTCTTCATTTAAATTCGTAATCGTTTCTGAACTTTCATTAACGGTTACACCTTCTGCTTTTGCATTGTCGATGGCTGTCTTCAACGCATCTGAATTCTCAATAGCTTTCGTTGTTGTCGCGAGAGTTTCCTCTGCAGCAACCACTTCATCAGCCGAAACCGTATCTGCAGTGAAAACACTGCTTACAAATAAGAACACACTAGCTGTTGCCACAAAGCCACATAACCCAAATGCTTTTGATTTTTTATACCCAACTGTTGTCGATTGATGTTTAAACATAAATTTTCCCCTTTAATGAAATAATTGACTTAATCATACACCTGAAACAATTTATTTTCAACTCTTTTTCATTTGTTTTCCTTAGTTTTCACAAAATCTTCTTAAGTCACCTTAAGCCTCTCTACCACAACAAAAAAGCCGTATGGCATTGCCATACGACTTTAATCATTTAAATTATTTTTTCTTTTTAGAAACAGCTAAACCAAGACCAGCAAATAATGTTGCTAAACCAGTTGTGATCGCAGTTGTTGCAACCCCAGTATTTGGTAATTCTTTTTGTTTTGGTTCTTCTGGAGTAGTAGTAGTTGTTGTTACTTCAGCAGTTTCTTCTGTTGTTTCTTCAGTTGTAGTTGTTGTTGTTGTTACTTCAGTAGTTTCTTCTGTTGTTTCTTCAGTTGTAGTAGTTGTTGTTGTTACTTCAGTAGTTTCTTCTGTTGTTTCTTCAGTTGTAGTTGTTGTTGTTGTTACTTCAGTAGTTTCTTCTGTTGTTTCTTCAGTTGTAGTAGTAGTTGTTGTTACTTCAGTAGTTTCTTCTGTTGTTTCTTCAGTTGTAGTAGTAGTTGTTGTTACTTCAGTAGTTTCTTCTGTTGTTTCTTCAGTTGTTGTTGGTTGAGAAATCTTTCTATACCAGTGGATACGATTTCCTTCACGGTCTTTTTCTGTACTTACAAATTCATATCCATCGATAGTTGCTGGATCTTTCCAACCTTTGTCTGTTGCTTTAATTGATTCTTGTGTATCGATATCCTTATAATCTGTCACAAGTGAATCCAATACTAATTGTGCACTAGTAGAGTCACTAATAATACGATAGATATAGATTCCTTTAGAATCTTTACCGTCAATAGTAGCTGTAGCCACTGTTGAGACATCATACTGCATTTTTTCGATATCAATTTTAGATTTGTCGATGATATTAATTCGGTTTTTCCCTACACCAAAGAATACACCTAATTCTTTAGGAACATCTCCTGAAATCATTTCAAGTGTAATTTTCTTTGCACTAACAGAAGTCACTTTGAATTTTGGTTCTACACCTGTTGGGAACACATAAGCACCGTATTGGTTTACGCTGTAATTACTATATACAGGTAAGATGAAATAAGCTTGATGTGTATCGCCAACTTTAATTGCGTCAGCACCACTTGTTTTCCATTCAATTCCTGAAGCATCGTTGAATTCTAGTTCAACAGTTGAACCAACCTTCATTCCTTCACTTCCACGAACTTGGAATTGTGTAGACGTTTCATATGAGCCATCTGCATTGAACTTAATTGTATTTCCCGAAGGTGTGAAGTGAATAGAGTTTGTTTCAGTTGCAAATTTCTCTACTTTTGGAATATCCACTGTGCTTGTTACAGAAGAATCTCCCACTTTAATCACTTGATTTAAAGTGTAGTCTTTATTCGCAATAACAGCTCCGTTATAAGCGTTATCTGATTTGATTTGGAACTGTGCTTGTTTCAACACATCAGGTTTTACCGCTTCAACAGCATTAGTAAATGTAATTTTTAATGTAATACGTGTTGATTCCAATTCAGCTTGCTCCATTTGAGCTTTGTTGTTCGAACCTTGACGAGCTTTATTAATGTTTTCGAAGGATACAATTTTAATGGTCCCAATTTTCTTTCCTTCATAAATAACATCTTTACCATCTAACGAATTTAACACCGCTACATTTTCCAATGTAATCGTTACGTAGTCGCCTTCTTTCACATCGTCATCTGTTAAAGAAACAGCGATATCTACGTCTGTATAGTATTCATAGTTCTTAATATCATGGTTTTTAATCGTACCTGTTACTTTTGCATTTACTTCTTTAGCAGCACGCGTTGGAGCCGCAGTTGTTGCTTCTGTTGTTGCTTCTGTCGTTGCAGTTGTTGATTCTGTTGTAGCCTCTGTTGTTGCTGCAGCAGCTGTAGTCGCTTCTGTAGTCGTTGCATCTTCAGCAAATACAGATTTATCCGCTTGGAATGCTGTTAACAAAACACCGCATGACGAAATTGCTAACATCAGTTTTCCAATTTTACGAATTGATTGTTCTTTTTTCATCCAATCTTTCCTCCATAAACACTTTAGTTAGAGTCATTTTACTATAACTTTGTAAATTTTTCAACTAAATAATTCACATTTAATTCGAAAACTGTTTTCATAATTTTCATATGTTTCCAAAAAAGAACAGTAGCTTATACTACTGCTCTACTCCATGTTGAACTTTGTTTTTAAAGATATAATACGCAATCATGAGAGGCACCATCGAACCAAACCACGCCATTGGGTTGGCAACAGTTGCTCCGACGAAGCCGTACATATTTGAAAGAACCACTGCCGCAACAGAACGCATAATGAGTTCCATAATTCCAGCCAAGGTCGGTGTAAATGTTTTTCCCACCCCTTGTAAGGTATAACGGTAAATAAATAATAGCGAAAGGAAACTATACGTTGTTCCGTTTGTAAGGAAGAATAGTCGTCCTAACTCTACAACATCCTCATGTCCTTCTCCTACGAAGGCACGAATAAGAATCGGACTAAATAGGTTTAAAATAATCCCTACCACAATGGCAAATGTCAATGATAATTTGATACATTCACGCACACCAAGCCAAATACGATCGTATTTCTTCGCACCGAAGTTTTGTGCAGAATAGGTAGCCATCGTGACCCCAAACGACATCATGGGAAGAATCGCCAATTGGTCAATCTTTTGTGCTGCTGTGTGTGCCGCAACCGAAGTCGGTCCTAACTGATTCAATGCAATTTGAACCATAATCGTTCCGATGGCAATAATCGAAGCTTGGAAAGCCATCGGGAATGAAATACGACAATGTTCCCTTATATTTCGTTTCGTTGCAACAAGGTCTTCCTTCGTTAAGCGCAATACTGGAATTTTCTTCCAAATATAAACAATGCAGGCCACTGCTGAGAAGATTTGCGAAAGAACCGTTGCATAACCTGCCCCTTCAACTCCCATTCCAAAAACAGCAATAAAGACGATATCTAAAATAATATTCATCACACACGCCATTACTAGAAAATATAAAGGAGTTTTCGCATCTCCAATCGAACGGAAAATATTCGATAGTAAATTATAAGCCATTGAGGAGAAAATACCGCCAAAGATGACGATTAAATAATCATAAGCTCCATCAATAATTTCGGATGGTGTCTGCATGATTTCTAGAATTTGTCGACAGAAAATCATACTCAATGCAGTTAATACAATCGCTACAGCAATCGAAATTAAAATGGAAACATAAAAACTATGCTTCACGCCCTTATAATCCTTGGCACCAAACCGTTGCGCTAATGGAATCGCAAGGCCAGCCGTTAACCCTGTCGCAAATCCGATGATTAAAAAGACAATACTTCCAGTAGACCCAACCGCAGCTAACGCCTGCACACCAATGGTACGACCTACGATAAAGGTATCCGCCATATTGTATAATTGTTGGAATAAGTTCCCAATTAATAGCGGGATTGTAAAATTCCAAATCAGTTTTAGTGGTTTTCCATTTGTCATATCCTTTGCCATCAGACACCCTCCTCTTCAAAAAATTAGCAAGTAATAGTATAAAACATTCAAATGAAAATGAACAGTAGTTTTGAAAAATTTCTTTTAAGAAAACGTCTTCTATGCTAAAATAGGACTGAAAAGAGGCGAATGTTATGGCAGATTTTGATAAAAATAGAATTGCAAAAATGCAACAATACTTAACAGATGTAACAGACCCTGAATTTAAAGGGAGCGCCACCGACAAAACTGTCGCTATGGCCGAATTATTTAATTACTATCATTCGGATTGGAAAGCTGATGCAAGTCACTTTGTCGATCAAAACTTAGAACTCTTCGACGATGAAAAAATGCAAATGCTCTTTCGAAATTCAAACGCGGGACGCAAATCCCCACATACCATCATCCGACAAGAATCAAAAAGTAAGTATAAGAGACCTATGAGACCGGGGGAAGATTGAGGATGTGAGCAAAAGCGTCCAGAGGCGATGACGATTCGCAGTTTAGCCGTAAGCGGTCAGAAAGACCGTGCGGACTAAACTCGAAAGGCTTGAGCCTCTGCTTTTGCGAACTCAACTACACAGAGTTCAACTTCAAGGATGTACTTTGAATGCACCATGAAAATTATCATATATGATA